>SKWY01000093.1 GCA_007128675.1 Deltaproteobacteria bacterium
CGGGATGCGAACCGCGGATTTCGACTACCAGCTACCGAAGCATTTGATTGCCCAAGCGCCCTTGCCGAGGCGTGATGACTCCCGTCTTCTGGTCTTTGACCGAGAGACCGGATGCATCGAGCATCAACTCTTTCGTCGGCTTCCCCAAATGGTTCGAAGTGGCGATCTAGTAATCGTCAACGATACGAAGGTGATATCGGCAAGGCTGCATGGACACAAAAAAGGTTCTGGAGGCCGCGTAGAGGCGCTACTCGTCTCTCCGCTTGGAGATGGCAGGTGGGAAGCCTTGGTAGGCGCCTCGAAACCCGTTCGGGAAGGGCAAGAGGTATGCTTTTCTTCCGATTGCGGCGGGCTCATGGCTACCGTCTCTTCCTCGATCGGCAATGGTATGGTGGTGCTCTGCTTCGACCATCCAAATGAAGAGATCCTCGCACGTCTCGAGGCCGGAGCCGGCGAGCTGCCTCTCCCTGCCTATATCGAGCGCTGCGGCAGTGCTTCCCTAGAAGTGGATGACAAGCAGAGGTACCAGACGATATTCGCCAGTCGGCCGGGTGCGGTTGCGGCCCCGACCGCTGGGCTCCATTTTACCGATAGGATCATGACCGCCATCGAAAATGCGGGCGCCGAGACGGCAAGCCTAACCCTGCACGTTGGTCCGGGGACTTTTGTGCCGGTTCGTACGGAAAGCGCAAGTGATCATGTGATGCATTCCGAACGGTACTACGTGCCCGAGTCCACGGCCGCGGCCATTGTAAGGGCTCGTTCACGCAATGGACGCGTGCTGGCGGTGGGCACGACAGTTCTTCGAGCCCTCGAGGCGGCCGCTACGGATTCGGGAGAGGTGAGGGCGGGGGCTGGAGAGACGGCTCTCTTCGTGCTACCGGGTTATCGTTTTCGAGTGGTTGACGGCTTATTGACTAACTTTCACCTTCCACGCTCGACGCTCCTCATGCTCGTGTGCGCTCTCGGAGGCCGAGAACGCGTCTTATGGGCATACCAGGAGGCAATCGAGCACGGCTACAGGTTCTATAGCTATGGCGATGCGATGCTCCTCATCTGATTCTTCGGCTCGTTTTCTTCGCGGTTCCAAAAGGAACGCAAAGGCTGCTCCTTTTATTGGGGGCACCATCATCTCGTTCATGCTGGGGCTCGCCGTTTTCTCGTTCGCGGCCTGCTCCCCTCGTACAACGGTTCCCGAGCCCATTGCCGAACCTCCAAAGCCGGAGGTGGTAACAGTTTTGTCGCTTGCCGATTTTCACGGTGCTCTCGAGCCCAGAGTCCTGACCACCGCCGGCGGCGACGAGATCGAGGTGGGCGGAGCGGGTCTCATTGCCGCCTACGTCGACCGGATAAGAGAGCAGAGTTCCGGTCCCGTCGTGCTGGTCGATAGTGGCGATATGTGGCAAGGAACCCTCGTATCGAACCTACAAGAAGGAGCGCCCATCGTACGCTTCTACAATGAGCTGAGTGTGGCGGCGGCAGCCCTTGGCAATCATGAGTTCGACTTTGGTCCGGCGGGTACGGACCGAGTAGTGCCCCTTTCCGATGATGATGATCCCCGTGGCGCACTGAAGGAGAGGATCAAGGAGGCCGATTTTCCCATACTGGGCGCTAACGTGAGGAACCTGCGAGGGACTACACCTTGTTGGCTCGAGGCCGAGACCGTCGTCGAGGAGGCCGGCGTTAGAGTAGGAATAGTCGGTGGAGCAACCATCGATACTCCCAGGACTACGGTGGTGCAGAACGTCGAGCCTCTCGAGTTCTTGGCGTTGCCCGGACCGATCGAGGAAGGGGCTCGAAGACTGCGCGATGATGGGGCCGATGTGGTCGTGGCGGTCGTCCATGCCGGGGGGGGCTGTGAGGACAACAGTGATCCGGATGACCTCACTTCCTGCCGGGATGGCGAACTCTTCGACTTGGTGAAGGCTCTTCCAGAGGGCCTGGTCGATGTCTTTGCCGGGGGCCATAGCCATGCGGGGATAGCCAAGCGGATCAATGGCTCGGCCGTCATTCAGCCCTTTGCACAGGGGCAGTACCTTGGGATGGCGACGGTCTATCTCGATGGTTCGAGGCCTCCAACCGTGGCCCCTCCCATCCATCTGTGCGGTGCCGTGGTCGATGGTCCTGATGGGCCGACCTGTTCGGCGTATCACGTGCGAAGGAGTGACGGGCCGGTGCGCCCCGCGGTCTTCATGGGAAGAGAGATAGCCCCTGACCAGGCGGTGCTGGACGCCTTGGCCAGCGACTTCGCCCTTGCCGAGCAGAAAAAGAAGAGATCGCTCGGAGTAGAGGTATCCGCGCCGGTGGGGAGGGCGTACGGATCGGAGTCGGCGCTTGGCAACCTCGTATCCGATGTTCTTCTTGCGTCGGTTCCGGATGCCGATGCCGCCATGATCAATGGAGGGGGGCTGCGGGCCGAGCTGCCGGCGGGGCCTCTTACGTATGGAGATCTATTCAGCGCTTTGCCTTTCGATAATCGAGTAGCGGTGCTCACCGTGGATGGCGCCACTCTTCGGAGAATAGTGGAGCATGGGCATGCGGGCGGTCACAGTGCCTTGTCCTGGGCCGGGCTCGTCTTCGAGGCGGAAGGGTGTGAGGTGAAGACGATTTCCGTGGGAGGCTCCGTGCTGGATGATGACGAAGGCACCTATCGGGTAGTCACCAACAACTTCCTTGCTACGGGAGGCAGCGGCTTCAGTAGGCTCGAGTTCGATGAGGAGCAGGTGGAGATTCTTTGGGATCTTCCCCCGGTTCGTGAGCTAGTCGCAAGAAGCCTCGGAAGCTGGGACGGACCGATCGTTCCTCGAGAGCTCTATGATCCAGAGAGCCCGAGACTGCGGATAGAAGGAAAGTGTGAAAGGTGAGCCCCTAAACCCATGGCACGGGCACGCTTCGAGCTAGTCGGTGAGGATCCTTCGGGGGCCCGCAGGGGCCGTCTCATTCTGCCTAATGCCTCTGTCGAAACCCCGGTGTTCATGCCGGTAGGCACAGCGGGCAGCGTCAAGGCGGTCGATTCGAGCGACCTTTGGGAGACTCTGGGTGCGCGTCTGGTGCTCGGCAATACCTATCATTTGTACTTGAGACCGGGGCACGAACGCATACGAAGGCTCGGCGGCCTTCATCGTTTCATGGGTTGGGATGGCGCCATACTGACGGACTCCGGTGGCTACCAGGTCTTCAGTCTCTCAGCCCGACGAAGAATCGATGAGAACGGGGTGCTCTTCTCCAGTCACCTCGATGGGTCTAGGCACTTGATTACTCCCGAGAAGTCGATCGAGATTCAGCAGGCGCTCGGCAGCGACATAATCATGGCTTTCGATGAGTGCCCACCGGCCGGTATGGACAGGGCAGCCTTGGAGGCCTCGGTCGCTAGGACGACACGGTGGCTGGATCGCTGCATCTCGACCTGGCAAGAGGAGCCCTCGGACGCGGCTTTGTTCGGTATTTTGCAGGGAGGGCATGACGAGAGGCTTCGCCGGGCACACGCCGCCGAGATCTGCGCCCGTCCTCTGCCCGGCTTTGCCATAGGTGGTCTCTCGGTCGGTGAAACCCGGGAAGAGATGTGGGAGACGAGCGCTATTTCCGCGTCATTCCTGCCAAGGGACAAGCCGAGGTACTTGATGGGGGTTGGCTTCCCCGACGATCTGATTCGCTGCATAGGGCACGGAATCGATATGTTCGATTGCGTTCTTCCCACTCGCTGCGCCAGAAATGGTCTGGTCTTCACTCGGTCCGGGCGGTTGACCATTCGAAATGCCTGCTGGGCCGATGATGGACGCCCACTGGACGAGGACTGCTCCTGCCCTACGTGCCGTCGCTACTCGCGGGCATATATACGCCATCTTCTGTCCTCGAAGGAGATCACTGGGCACCGGCTCACGACGATCCACAATCTATTCTTCTACATGAATCTGATGCACGAGGCTCGCCAGGCGATTGAGGAGCATCGCTTCGAAAGCTTTTCGCGGGCCTTTCTAGACCGCTGGGGAAGCGGCCAGAACAGCGAATGAAGCGGAAGATCTCCCCCCTGGGGTCTATTCGGCTCCGGCCGGCAGTCGAAGTTTTTGGGAAGCAGGAGCCAGGAACCCTGGTTTGAAGCCTTGTCGGCCCCATGTGGCGATGGTATGTCAGCGGCCGCGCAAAGGGAGGCAGAGGTTATGCATTTGCAAGAGATTCTAAGAGGGCTGATGGCCGAGCAGGCGACAGGGGGCTCCTTCATGGCCCTCCTGTTCCCCATTACTCTGATGTTCATCGTCATCTACTTCATGATGATTAGGCCGCAGCAGAAGGAGATGCGGCGTCATCAAGACATGATGGCGAACCTGAAGAAGGGCGATGAGGTCGTGACGAAGGGCGGAATCATTGGCAAGGTGGCGAATGTCTCGGGACAGACGGTGAGCATCGAGGTTTCAAGAGATGTGAAGCTTCGTGTGCTAAAGGGACAGGTCGCCGGCCTTTACAACGAGTCTCAGGAGGCTACTTCCAGTGCCTCGACGTCGGCTCCGGAGAGGAAGTGAGGATCCCCTAGATGGACCGCAACTGGTTATACAAGCTTGGTTTCGTGGTGGTCGTGGCGCTTGCCGCCGTATGGTTTCTTACCCCCACCGTGATCTTCTTCAGAATGTCCCCCGAGGACCGTGGCGATCAAGACAAGTTCTCGGCGGCTGTCCCTGATTGGATGAGCGAGAGGCATCTGACCCTCGGTTTGGATCTACAGGGAGGCATTCACCTTGTCATGGGCGTCGAGGTGGACAAGGCGCTCATTGACAGAGTTCAGCGTCGTGGCGACGAGATCCTTCGATACGCGGAGGAGCAGGAAGTTCCCATAGAAGGAATACGCGCCGAACGAGAGCGTCCGGAACTCACGGTTACCGTGCCGGAGGGCTCGGGCGAGCGCTTCGAGAAGGTGGTCATGGAATATTTCCAGGACATGACCGTAGTAAGCCGCCTCGACGATGGTTTCGTCGTCTCCTTTACCGCCGAGGACGTGGAGCGCATCAAGACGGGAGCTGTTGACCAGGCGGTCAAGACGATTCGAAACAGAGTGGATGCCTGGGGCGTGACAGAGCCCCAGATCTCCCGCCGTGGGGATACCTCGGTGCTAATCCAGCTTCCCGGTGTGAGGGACCCCGATCGAGCCAAGGATCTTCTCGGGCAGACCGCGCAGCTCGAGTTTCGCATTGCCGAGGACCATGAGACTACCTTCATCCGCGACCATCAAGAGCTGATGCCGGAAGAGGTCAACCTCGATAGCGAACGAGGGACCGGACCTGGAGGAACGGAGGTGGTCGCATGGTACTTGACGGCCGATGAGCGTCGTCACCTCGAGGCTGCCCGCGAGGCGCTCTACGAAGCCGATGCCGTTCCGGAGGGAACGGTTCTGGCTTTCGAGAGGGTAGAGCGTGGACAGCAGCGGTACTACAGAACATATGTGCTCAGAGATCGAGCGGGCATCACGGGAGACTACCTCACGGATGCTCGGGTCGCCCTGGACCAGCAGCGTGGCGGAAGGCCCTACGTTGCGCTGGAGTTCGACCGGGAGGGTGCAAGGGTCTTCGAGGAATTGACCGCCGAGAACGTCCAGCGACGGATGGCCATCGTTCTCGATGATACGGTCAACTCGGCACCCGTCATACAGGAACGAATCGGAGGTGGACGGGCCTCGATCACGCTGGGCTCCATGGAGGGCTATGATGCCATGATGCGCGAGGCCGGCGATCTGGCTCTCGTGCTGCGGGCCGGTGCTCTGCCGGCTCCGGTACGAATCCTGGAGGAGCGAACGGTTGGAGCCTCACTTGGACCCGATTTAATAGACCGTGGAATGAAGGCCTTGGCGATAGGGGGGCTCTTCGTCCTTGTCTTCATGCTGGTCTACTATCGTGGATCCGGGCTTGTGGCGAACCTGACCTTGGTGATGGTGCTGACGTTCCTGCTCGCCATACTCGCGGCTTTTGGGGCTACGTTGACACTGCCCGGGCTGGCCGGAATCGTGCTCACTGTCGGTATGGCCGTGGACGCGAACGTCATAGTGTTCGAACGGATAAGAGAAGAGCTCTCCCAGGGACGCAGTCCCAGGGCGGCAATAGACGCCGGTTACTCGAAGGCCTTCTCGGCCATTGTTGACGGTAACGTGACGACGGCCATCGCGGCCTTTGTTCTGTTGCAGTACGGCACCGGTCCGATTCGGGGTTTCGCGGTTACGTTGCTGGCTGGTATCGCGGCGACTCTCTTCTCCTGTGTCTTTGCCAGCAGGGTCTTCGTAGAGGCCATGCACGCGCGGCGAAACGTGAAGCGGGTGAGCGTCTAGGAGTGATGACATGAGGCTAATCAAGGAAACGCCGAGCTTTGACTTTCTCGGCAAGCGAAGGATCACGGGCATCATCAGCATTGGCGCTATCTTGCTGACGACCCTGCTTCTGCTCACCAGGGGCTTGAACCTTGGAGTCGATTTTGCGGGCGGCACCGAGATTCAGGTGCGCTTCAGTGAGAATGTAGAGGCCGACGTAGTACGGCAAGCCATGGGGGATATCGGCTTCGAGCAAGCGTCGGTCCAGGTCTTCGGTCACAGGGACGACAATGAGTACCTCATACGTGTCGAGCGCATAAGCTTGCTCTCTCCAAGGGAGCACGAAGAGATCGTAAGGCAGGTGGAGGCTCGTTTCGGGGAAGCTGTCACCGTCGCGCCATACGATCCCGATCGCGGTGATGTCGTGGACGTCAGCGCCGATCGTGAGATCGACTCCGAGACCCTCCGCGAGGTGGCCGAGGAGGCTGGGCTTCGAGTCAACGATGTACGCGGGGTAGGGCGCAGGGACGTCTTTGAGTACGCCATTGTGCTCGAGGGTGTGTCTACTCGGCTTGCGGCCGAGCTCTCGGAGACGATTGGCGAGGGCGCGGTCGACATGCGACGTGTCGAGTACGTCGGTCCTCAGGTTGGCGAGGAGCTTCGTACGAGAGGCTTTCTAGCCCTTCTCTACGCCTGTATAGGCATCCTCATCTATCTTGCCATCCGCTTCGATTTCCGGTTTGCGCCAGGCGCCATCAAGGCTGTAGTGCATGACGCATACCTGATTCTCGGTGTCTACTCCCTGACGGGGCTCGAGTTCAACCTGACATCGATCGCGGCGCTGCTCACCGTCATCGGTTACTCGGTAAACGATACGGTGGTGGTCTTCGATCGGATTAGAGAGAACCTACAGCGCTTCCCAGGACGAAACTTGGTCTCTCTAATCAATCAATCCAGCAACGAGGTTCTCTCCAGGACGATAGTCACATCGGGAACTACGCTCCTGGCGCTCTCGGGATTGTGGCTCTTTGCCCAAGGGACGATCTGGGACTTCGCCGTGGCGATCTCGGTGGGAATCATTGTTGGTACCTACTCGACCCTCTTCCTTTCGACGCCGACCGTCCTCTGGATGGATCAAATACTCGGTAAGAAGGCACAGGAGATCGAGGCCGAAGCTGGGCTCGAGGATCAGGCCGTTGTAGCTAGCGGCACCTGACAAGGCGAGCTTTTTGGCTCCTTGCCGGGTCGCCGCTCGAACTCGGCTTGTCAAATCGAAGGTGGGGTCGTAAACTCCGCGCCCCTTCAACGGTTCACCGTCTCCATCCCATCTAGAGCCCCGCTTGTTTCGGGGTCCAGCTCGAGGGGGGATGGACCGAAGCTCCAAAAGGAGAAGAAAGATGTCCGAGCGTCGTATGGTCACCCTGGATGGCAACGAGGCAACCTCGTCGGTAGCACACCGAACCAACGAGGTCATCGCCATCTACCCTATTACGCCGTCCTCGAACATGGGGGAGTTCGCTGACGAGTGGTCGGCAAAAGGTCAGAGAAATATTTGGGGGACCGTGCCGCAGGTTACGGAGATGCAGTCGGAAGGGGGAGCCGCTGGAGCTGTCCACGGGGCGTTGCAGGCTGGAGCTCTCACGACGACCTTCACCGCTTCGCAGGGGCTCCTTCTGATGATCCCCAGCATGTACAAGATTGCCGGCGAGCTGACGTCTTTCTGCATGCACGTCTCCGCAAGGACTCTTGCTACTCACGCTCTATCCATATTCGGCGACCACTCCGATGTCATGGCGTGCAGGCAGACGGGCTTTGCGATGCTCTCGTCGAACTCGGTCCAAGAAGCCCACGACTTCGCCGCGATCGCCCAGGCCGCTACCCTGCGCTCGCGAGTGCCTTTCTTGCATTTCTTCGACGGCTTCAGGACCTCTCATGAGGTCTCGAAGCTCGAGTTGTTGAGCGACGACGATCTTCGGAGCATGGTCCCCGATGAGCTGGTAGCCGAGCATCGAGCCCGCGCGATGACCCCGGATCGGCCCGTGCTTCGTGGGACGGCTCAGAACCCGGACACCTTCTTCCAGGCGAGAGAGGCGTGCAACACCTACTACGACAGGTGCCCCGGTCTCGTAATGGAAGAGATGGAGAGGTTTGCCAAGCTTACGGGCCGAAAGTACGGCCTCTTCGACTATGTGGGCCATCCGGAGGCCGAGAGGGTAATCATCTTGATGGGCTCTGGTGCCGAGACGGCCCATCAGACCGTGGACTACCTTTCGAAGCGAGGGGAGAAGGTGGGGCTCTTGAAGGTCCGCCTGTTCCGTCCCTTCTCTATCGAGGCCTTCGCATCCGCTCTTCCCTCTACCACTCGGGCAATCGCGGTCCTGGATCGGACCA
>SKWY01000229.1 GCA_007128675.1 Deltaproteobacteria bacterium
TGGGAGTGCTCTTGCTGTTCGCGATACTGGTGTGGAGAGGGTTGCGAGCGGCCTTTCGAGCGGAAGACGCATTCGGTGCCTATCTTGCGGTTGGTCTTACCTCCCTCATCGGCTTCCAAGCATTGGTCAATATGGCTGTTGCAATGGGGCTCGTGCCGACAAAGGGGTTGACGCTGCCCTTCATTTCATATGGTGGCTCGAGCTTGCTGTCATCTCTCTTGGCCGTGGGATTGCTGCTCAACATTTCTGGTGGTCGCGGAGGATTTCTCGCACCTACCCCAGGTGATCCAAGATGACGTTGCGCATCATCATCGCAGGCGGTGGAACCGGTGGGCATCTGTTCCCCGGAATTGCTCTGGCGGAAGAGTTCATGACTCGCCATACGGAAAATGATGTGCTTTTCGTAGGCACGTCTCGGGGTCTCGAAAAAGATCTTGTGCCCCAAAAAGGTTATCCGCTGGAGCTCATAGATGTTTCGGGACTGAAGGGCCAGGGTTTTGGGGATACTTTGAAGAATCTGTTCAAGCTGCCCCGGGCGCTCTGGCAGGCCATGCGTATAGTTCGTAGATATAATCCCGGGATAGTCATAGCTGTAGGCGGATATGCATCTGGGCCCACTGCCTTGGCGGCTTGGCTTCGAAGAATCCCGGTAGTAGTGCAGGAGCAGAACGCCTTGCCGGGTTTGACGACCAGGGTTGTTTCGAGGTTCGCAAGGAAGGTCTTTATCGCATTTGACGAGGCAGCGAGTAGACTGCCTGCTCGGAAAGTGATGAGAACCGGCAACCCGATTCGTCAATCGTTGTTGGAAAACTTCCTTCGGCCGACGCCAGATAGAACGATTCCATTGCCGAGAGTGCTCGTGCTGGGCGGAAGTCAAGGTGCTCAGGCGATCAACGAGGCCATGGCTAGTGCGTTCAAGATCATCCATGAGAACATGCCCGATGTTCGCGTTCTCCATCAGACCGGCAAGGCGAAACTGGAGTCTGTGATTCCGCTGTATGAGGAAGCAGGACTTCTCAAGAAGGCGGAAATAGTTCCTTTCATCGAGGACATGTCGACCGCATATGCCAAGTCGGATATCGTAGTTTGCCGCGCCGGAGCGACCACGGTGGCCGAGCTCACGATTTGTCAGAAGCCCTCGATTCTGATTCCTTATCCTTGGGCCGCCGATAACCACCAGACGGTCAATGCCAAGGCCCTGGCAAATCGTGGTGCGGCGGTGCTAATTCCGCAATCGGAGCTGACGCCCGAGCTTCTCGCGGAGAAGATAATGGCCTTGCTCTCCGATGCGGAGCGACGCCTTCAGATGTCTCGAGCCGCCGGCAGGCTTGGCTGGCCCGAGGCTGCAAGGGAGATTGCCGATGTCTGTGTCGACCTTTGGATTCAATCTGGCGGGTTGGCCCGGGAACGCAAAGCGCTCACCGGAAAGAAAGTCTCATAGAATGAGTATGTTTCGCGGAAGAGCTCGCCGAATTCACTTCGTTGGTATCGGCGGCATCGGAATGAGCGGCATCGCCGAGCTTCTCTTGAATCTCGGATATGATGTCACCGGTTCCGATCTCAAACGCTCGGATGTCACCGAAAGGCTCGAGGGCTTGGGGGCGGTGATTGATTACGACCATGTCGGCAGACTCGTCGATGATACCGATGTGGTAGTAAGATCTAGCGCGGTGGGGGGTGAGAACACAGAGGTCGTGCGCGCAAGACGCCAGGGTGTTCCCGTGATCCCCCGTGCCGAGATGTTGGCCGAGTTGATGCGTCTGAAGCATGGCGTCGCTGTCGCCGGATCTCACGGGAAGACGACCACTACGTCCATTGTGGCTGCTCTCTTGGAGGCCGGCGGCCTGGACCCAACGGTAGTGGTGGGAGGCAAGGTGAACCAGCTGGGCACGAATGCTCGACTTGGCCAGGGAGAGATTCTGGTTGCCGAGGCCGATGAGTCCGATGGGAGCTTCCTCGCCTATTCTCCCACGATCGCAATAGTGACGAACATAGACGCCGAGCACCTTTCTCATTATGGGGACATGGATGGACTTCGTGATGCGTTCACGGCCTTCGTCAACCGGCTTCCATTTTATGGTCTTGCTGTTTTGTGCCTCGATCATCCCGAAGTACAGAATCTATTGCCACGAGTAGAAAAGCGACATGTGACCTATGGAACCAGCCCTCAAGCCGATTGGCAGGTTGGTAACGTGTCATTCGATGGGCTAGCAACGGAGTTTGATATTCGTTTTCGAGGAGAGCGACTCGAACGGTATCGCTTGCCGATGATTGGTATTCATAATGTCCTGAATGCGGTCGCGGCTATTGCGGTGGCGGAAGAGCTAGGCGTGGACAGGAGCGTGGCCAGAGAGGCCATGGCTTCGTTTTCTGGAGTACAGCGGCGCTTTACGGTGCGTGGAGAGGTGGGGGGGGTGATGGTCGTGGATGATTATGCACACCATCCGGTGGAGATTAGGGCTGCGCTAGCGGGCGCAAGGCAGGCTCTGGATAGGCGATTGATCGCCGTGTTTCAACCGCATCGTTATACCCGTACCAGGGATTGCTTCGATGATTTTGCTACCGCTTTCAATGACGCGGATGCGGTTGTGGTCACGGATGTGTATGCGGCTTCCGAGGAGCCGATAGATGGGGTGGCATCGGATATCTTGGTGGATGCCATGACACAGCGCGGCCATCATGACGCGTTGTATGTTCCGGACTTGGACGGTGCCGTCAGGCATCTCGCCAAGACTGTCAGGCCCACGGATGTCGTAGTCACCTTTGGTGCCGGCGACATCTGGCGAGTAGGTCCTGCTCTGATTGCCTCGTTGGAGGCCATCAGCAAGCCAAGACCAGTGAACTGATTATTCGTATGTACGCGACAATCGAGGAAACAGAGAGCATGCGGCAGACGACCAGGACTTCTCCAAAATGGCGAGAACAGCTCGCTAACGAGGTCAGGGGCGTGGTCCGTCTGGATGAGCTCTTGGGCCCTCGTACGTCCTTGGGCATCGGGGGGACGGTCGACGCATGGTTCGAGCCAGTCGACACCGAGGACCTTTCCATCGGCCTGAGGGTGGCCCGCCGCAGACGAGTTCCTTGGTGCATTATTGGGGGCGGCTCGAACGTGCTGATCGCCGACTCAGGCATCCGGGGCATGGCGGTGCATTTGAATCCGAGCTTCAAGCAGATCGAGGTAACGACCTGTGGAGATCTCGTGCGTGTCTCGTACGGTGCCGGAATCGGCTGCTCAATGGCTCGCCGTCACGCCATGGACAGCGAGCTGGTTGGTCTCGAGTTCCTCGCAGGAATTCCAGGGACACTTGGGGGGGCCGTGCGAATGAACGCCGGAACCCGCCTTGGAGACATGTCGGATGTAGTGGAAAGCGTGGAGATCGTCTCTGCCGAGGGAGCCCGCTCTATATCGGCTGGCGATCTTTGCTTTGCTTATCGAAGCGCGTCACTGCCCCTGGAGGCGGTCATTACTCGAGTTGCGGTACTGCTTCGTCAGGCCGATCCCGTATCTCTGGCGTCCGCTCGAGAAAGGATGCAAAAGGAGATTGAATGGAGAAGGGTCAAGCAGCCCAAGGGAAGAAGCGCCGGTTCCATCTTCAAGAACCCGCCAGGTGACTTCGCGGGTCGACTCATCGAGGAATGTGGTTTGAAGGGTCATCGCGTGGGAGGGGCTTTTGTCAGCGATAGGCATGCCAACTTTTTCATGAACGACGGGACGGCAAGCGCCGCTGACATGAGTGAACTCATCGATTCATGTCGTAGGGAGGTGGAGGCGCGTTTGGGCGTTCGGCTCGATCTGGAGATCGAGTTGATGGGAGAACATCATGCCGACTAGGGACGAGCTAATGGCTGGGACCATAGCAGTCCTACTGGGAGGACCCAGCGCCGAGCGCGAGATATCCATGAAGACAGGGGAGGCTGTCTCCGAGGCGCTGAAGGGCCTAGGCTATAGCATTCAGCAATTTGATCCGGTCCAGCCCGGGATGTTGGTGCGTCTAGCCGAGACGAAACCTACCGCAGCCGTCATCGCTCTTCATGGACGCGGTGGTGAGGACGGTTGCGTGCAGGGCATGCTCGAGGCCTTGAGTATCCCTTACACGGGATCCGGAGTTCTAGCTTCCGCATTGGCCATGGACAAGACGATCACCAAGAGGCTCGTTTCCACGGTCGGGGTGCCAACGCCGGAGTACTTGGCGGTTGATGCCAAGCATTCTCCTTCCCTTTCGACAGAGATACCTTTCCCGTTTCCGGTGGTGGTCAAGCCGACCCGAGAAGGCTCCAGCGTTGGTGTGAGAATCGTAAACGACAACGCAGCCCTGACAGAATCGATTGAAGTCGTGGGAAAGCTTGGAGGCGGCGTTCTCGTGGAGAGATATGTCAAGGGAAGAGAGTTCTCGGTGGCCGTTCTAGAAGGTGAGGCTCTTGGGACAATCGAAATCATTCCCACCCGACAGTTCTACGATTATGAGGCGAAATATCTCGAGAATAGTGGTACTAGCTACCAGCACCCGCCAAATATCTCGAGCGCGCTGGAAGGTATTCTGCACGAACTGGCCGAGTGTGTGTTCGATTTGCTCGGGTGTGACGGTGTTTGTCGTGCCGACTTCATAGTGGATGGGGCTGAAGAACCGTGGTTCATCGAGATCAATACGTTGCCGGGAATGACTTTGACCAGTCTAGTGCCGAAAATCGCCGCTGGTGCCGGTGTGTCTTTCGATGACCTTTGCGAGAGATTGCTTCTCGGAGCGAGGTTGAAGGCATGAGGGCAAGCAGCAGGGTATCGAGAAAGAAGAACCGTAGAAGGTCCGAGACCTTGAACGGCAAAGCGCGGCTGCACAGCATTGTCAAAGGCGTCTTCGTCTTCATTGCAAGGTTGTTCGGGGCAATTCTTTTTGTTGGAAGCATTTTTGGGGGAGTAATCGCCGTCTATCTCTGGGCAACTACGAGCACGACCTTTGCGGTGACCGATGTGCGTGTGGAGGGTAACGTTCGTGCAAGTCTCGACGAGATAGCGCCGCTCACCGGGATTCGTGCTGGCTCCAATATCTTCTTGGTGGACACGAGTGCCGCGGAGCGCAGGCTAGAGGGGCATCCATGGGTGCGTTCGGCCATCGTTCGACATGAGCCGCCCAACAGGGTGAGAGTAGCCTTGCGAGAGTACGAACCGGCCGCGGTGGTGGCTCTTGGTTCATTGTATCTCTCGGATGCGGAGGGCACTGTCTTCAAACAGGCTTCGGCTGGAGACGAGGGTCGTTTTCCCATTCTTTCGGGCATTGATCCCGAGAAGGGTGATGAGCATTTGCGAGCCGAGATACTTCGAGGCTTGGATCTGGTATCGCGTTGGGAATCATCCGAGTTGGCGGCGAACCTCGAGCTTGCACAGATCCATCTCAATCCCCTGCGCGGAGCAACGGTGACCGCGGTTGGGGTGGCTGAGGAGGAGTTGCCTTTGATCGTTCATCTTGCCGCGGGAGACGTGGATCAGCGCCTCCTTCGGCTTTCCAACCTTCTTGACCTTCTTTCCGAGAGGGGAGAGCGGCCCAAGGAGGTCTTCCTTGATAACCGCGCGCGTCCACAGTGGGTGGTGGCGCGTGTGGAAGAGTAGCGGCATCCACGAACTGAACCCGGCATCGAGGTGAGAGCCAAAGGACGACACAAGGGGAGACCCAACTAGAAAACGAGTGGTCGTCGAAAGGCCGGCAGGAGAAGGAGCAAAGCGATGGGCAATAAGAAGGGCGAGCTGGTCGTCGGTCTCGACATTGGGACGACGAAGATATGTGCCATCGTAGGTGAGGTGGGCGCCGATGGCAGCATAGATATCATTGGCATAGGTTCGCATCCCTCCAAGGGGTTGCGAAAGGGAGTGGTCATCAACATAGACAGCACCGTCCAGTCCATCAAGAAGGCGATCGAAGAAGCCGAGCTGATGGCGGGGTGTGAGATCACGACCGTCTATGCGGGCATTGCCGGAGGACACATCAAGGGATTCAATAGCCATGGTGTCGTGGCAGTAAAAGATAAAGAGATCGTGCCCGCGGATGTGGATCGAGTCATTGACGCGGCAAAAGCCGTGGCCATACCGATGGATCGAGAAGTCATTCACATTCTTCCACAAGAGTTCATAGTTGATGAACAAGACGGAATTCGTGAGCCTGTGGGAATGAGCGGCGTTCGTCTCGAAGCGCAGGTTCATATCGTGACAGGAGCTGTATCTAGCGCTCAGAACATCATCAAGTGTGCAAACCGTACTGGATTGAATGTTGCCGACATAGTCTTGGAGCAGCTCGCTAGCTCTGAGTCAGTGCTGACGGATGACGAAAAGGATTTGGGTGTTGCTCTGGTCGATATGGGTGGCGGAACTACGGACATAGCCATCTTCAGTGAAGGCGCAATAGTGCACACATCCGTTCTGGCCGTCGGAGGCAACCATCTAACTAACGACATAGCGGTGGGTCTTCGCACCCCGACACACGAAGCGGAGCGTATCAAGCAGAAGTATGGCGTGGCCATGGCTTCAATGGTCGACCGTGAGGAGACTATCGAGGTGCCGAGTGTGGGTGGACGTAACTCGAGGGTCTTGTCTCGACAGATTCTCTGCGAGATCATAGAGCCGAGGGTCGAAGAGATCTTCATGTTGGTACAACGTGAGATCGAAAAGAGCGGCTATCAGGATCTTCTTGCCAGCGGCGTTGCAATTACTGGTGGCGCTACCCTCTTAGAGGGGATGACCGAGCTTGCCGAGGACGTAATAGGGTTGCCCGTTCGACGCGGTCTGCCCAGTGGCATAGGTGGGTTGATAGACGTGGTAAAGAGTCCGAAGTATGCCACCGGAGTGGGTTTGGTGCTTTATGGAAGCAGAAACTCGGACGTGCGCCACTTCAGGGTGCGAGATGAGAATGTCTATCACAAGGTACGAGGCCGAATGAAGTCCTGGATTGGTGAACTATTCTAAATATCCCTCCAAATCAAATGGAGTTTTGAAAGCGGATCTTTGAGCCCGAGAGGGCAGCGACACGCGAGAGCGGGAGAAGGAGACTCAAGATGCTAGAGTTCGAAAGGAAGCAGGAGGGAGGAGCCAGCTTGAAGGTGGTTGGTGTCGGTGGCGGAGGCGGAAACGCAGTCAATACGATGATTGTCTCGGGTCTGGATGGGGTGGACTTCATCTCCATCAACACGGACACTCAGGCCTTGAGCGCTAACAAGGCTTCGAGCAAAATACAAATCGGAGGAACCAACACTCGCGGACTCGGAGCGGGAGCAAATCCCGAGGTTGGCCGATCGAGTGCCTTGGAGGACAAGGACAAGATTGCCGAGGAGCTCGAGGGTGCGGATATGGTTTTCGTGACCGCCGGAATGGGCGGTGGCACGGGAACGGGGGCTGCCCCGATCATAGCCGACATCGCGAAGAGTCTGGGGGCGTTGACGGTAGGAGTCGTTACCAAGCCTTTTTCGTTCGAGGGCAAACGTCGGCGCAGGCAAGCAGAAGAAGGTATCATAGAGCTCAAGGCTGCCGTTGATACCTTAATTACGATACCCAATCAGCGTTTGCTTGCCATTGCCGATCAGGACACCACCTTGCTCGATGCTTTCAAGAAGGCGGATGAGGTCCTCCTATTTGCCGTGCAAGGTATTTCCGATTTGATCACGACCCATGGTCTCATCAACGTGGATTTCGCCGACGTTAGGACCATAATGAGTAATCAGGGCATGGCGCTCATGGGTACCGGTACGGCCAGTGGTCCCGGACGCTCCGTGGAGGCTGCCACCCAAGCCATCAACAGCCCTCTCCTCGAGGATGTTTCGGTTGAAGGTGCCATGGGCATACTCATAAATGTCACTGGTGGCGCGGACATGGGATTGATGGAGATCAATGAGGCTGCTTCGCTGATTCAGGAGGCGGCGCATGAGGATGCCAATATCATCGTCGGCAGCGTGATCGATGAGCGGATACACGACGAGATCAAGATCACCGTGATAGCTACTGGTTTCGCAACTGCCCATGAGGAGCGGATCCAGCGAGTTACGCCTGGAATGCCGGCAGTGAGACGGACCGGTGTGGCCGTTCCGGTCACGACTACGAGGCCAGTGACGGCACCAAGTCCGAGCATTTCCGGCCGCCGCCCAGGCTGTGTGGAGCAGCCGGCGCAAGGGCATCTTCCCGTAGTTCATAGCCCCACTCGAACGACGTCTCCGGTCCCTCAGAGACAGGGCCTGGACACGCAGACACGTACCGTAAAGTCGGCTGCACCGTCTGGAATGAAGAGCGCCGGAAGCTCGGAAGAGCGAAGCCTGCAGGTTCAGGCTCCCCTGATACGTCGTCAAGACCCCGATGTTCCTGCCTACCTGCGTTCCAAGGAGAGACAAGAATCTGCCCCTCAAACGCCGCCACAAGTCAATACTCAATCGGGCCTTGGTGAAGTCCTGCCGGAGAGTGAGGAGGAGTACGATATTCCCACGTTCCTCAGAAAGGGAAATGAGTAGGACAGCCATATGAGCACCTTAGCGGCTCCACGCAAAGACGAAGCGGGACAGCCAAATAGTCCCGCCACCTCGCGGTAGACTAAGCGCCGGGAGCCGGTTTCCGAGCCGTGTGGCGCACCCACGCCAGTGCGGAGCCCACGGATCGGAGACCGGACTGCCGGTCGCTTCGGGAGGAGGGCAGCCCCAGGCACACCA
>SKWY01000349.1 GCA_007128675.1 Deltaproteobacteria bacterium
GAGGGTCCCGGGCACCAGCCTCGGTCCCATACAAGACGCGCTGCAGACGCTGGCTGTGATGGGGATTTGCGGCTCTTTCTTCGTCGGCGGGCTTCTTTGGGCTGGAGCTCCTTGGGTGCGCTGGGTGCTTCTCGCGTTCGGTACGTTCTCCGTTGCGGCAACGATCTTCTCGGGCGCTCGCCGCCTCGTCCGAAGGCCCGTTCCATACAGGCTGCTCGCCGTAAGCGAGGGTCTGCTCGAGCGGTCCCGTCAGGGAGCCCTCGTCTATCCGTGGCCCTCTGTTCTCTCCTGCGACTTGGACGAGCTTGGTGGCGAGAGTTGCGTCCTGTTGCATATCGATGACAGCGACGCGTCCGGCTGGGAGGTGGCTTCCGTCAAGCGTGGGCTGGATCGAACCCGTTTTGTCGAGATCCGGCGGTCCGCCATGGAGTCGAACCGCCAGTGGCTCGGCGTGGATCTTTTTGCGCTGGAGGAGCACCTGGATCGCTCGGCCAAGAGCTTCGCCGGCAAGGTGAAGGCGATTATCGATGCCGTTCCAGGCGCCAAGGACGACCTTCGCTCCATGAGGGAGAATGGCGCGGCGCCGCCGCCGATGGATCAGCCGGAGGCTTGATGAGACCATTGCGCCGCCGTTCTTGACACCCATCTTCACGCTCGCATAGGTTCCGCTGCTGCTTGGGCCTTGATCGGGGCGGGTTCACTCATCGATCGGTGTCAGGGTTCTTTTCGCTGGTGCTCCCCATGCCGGCGCCATCAAGCCCCCTATTGAAGAAATGGCCGTGTTTACCCCCGAAGAGCAAAGTCGTTTCGAAGAGGAGCTAGGGCTCGTCTTGGCGCGTTTCCCCGAGGATCAAAAGGGAGCGGCTCTGCTCGAGGCGTTCCACATAGTCCAGGATATTCTCGGCTGGGTTCCCGACAAGGCCGTGGAGCTCGTTGCAAGAGAGCTCGGCTTGCCCCTCGTCAGGGCCTACGAGGTGCGAAGCTTCTACACGATGTTCCATCTAGAGAAGCCCGGCGGCCATGTGCTCGAGGTCTGTACCAACGTCTCCTGCGCATGCAGGGGAGCCCAAGAGATCGTGGATAGAGTCTGTGAGCGTTTTGGGCTGGCACCTGGAGAGACCAGCGCCGATGGGCGGGTCACCTTGAAGACCGTCGAGTGTCTCGGCAGCTGCGGCACCGCCCCCATGCTCGCCCACAACGGCGAGTACGTCGAAGAGGTGGACGAGGCGGCCCTGGAGAACCTCATCAAAGAGATCGAAGGGGACTAGGGGCACCATGCGGATCGGCGGCACACACAGAGTTCTGACGAAGCGCTGGGATATCGAGGATTCCCATCTTCTTTCCACCTACGATGAAGGCGAGAGGTACCAGCAGCTTCACAGGGCTCTGACGAAGCTGTCGGCGGCCGAGATCATCGACGAGGTCAAGGGCTCCAATCTTCGAGGAGCGGGAGGCGCGGGCTTTCCCGCCGGTCTCAAATGGTCCTTCGTCCCAACGGACACCGGCAAGCCGGTGTACCTGGTCGTCAACGCCGACGAGGGCGAGCCCGGAACCTACAAGGACAGGTTCATCATCGAGCGCGATCCCCACATGCTGCTCGAGGGTATCGGGATTGCGTGCAAGGCAATCGGCTCGCACAAGGCGTACATCTTCATTCGCGGCGAGTACACCGGTCCCCGGCGGCGACTGATCCATGCGATAGAGGAGGCCCGGGCCGCGGGCATCCTGGGTGAGAGCGCGATGGGGACGGGCTATCGACTCGATATCCACGTGCATAGAGGCGGCGGGGCCTACATCTGCGGCGAGGAGACCAGCCTTCTGGAGGCTCTGGAGGGCAAGAAGGGTCTTCCGAGAGTCAAGCCGCCTTTCCCCGCCGTCGAGGGATTGTTCGGCTGCCCCACCGTCATCAACAACGTCCAGACCATAGCGAGCGTTCCCGCCGTCATGGAGATGGGTGGTGAGGCTTTCGCGAAGATGGGCCACGAGCGGTGCGGTGGGCCGCATCTCTTCAACGTGTCCGGGCATGTGAAGTGGCCCGGCATCTACGAGCTTCCTTTCGGCACGACCTATCGTGAGCTTATCTTCGAGCACTGCGGCGGAATGCGGGGCGAGAAAGAGCTCAAGGCCGTTGTGCCGGGGGGAGCCTCGACTCCGGTTTTGCTGCCCGAAGAACTCGACGTGAGAGCAGACTTCGACTCCATGCCGAATGCCGGATCCATGTTCGGTACAGGCGCGGTCATCGCGCTCGAGGAGGGCACGTGCATGGTGCGCACCTGCCTTCGCTTCCTCGAGTTCTTTCATCACGAGTCGTGCGGCCAGTGCACTCCCTGCCGGGAAGGCTGCGGCTGGCTCGCTAAGATCGTGGGACGTATCGAGCATGGAGGAGCCACCCGCTCCGATGTGGATCTCGTACTGGAGGTAGCCGACAAGATAGTCGGCAACACCATATGCGCTCTTGGGGATGCGGCCGCGATGATGGCCCCGCCGATGGTGAAGAAGTTCGAGGCGGAGTGGAATAGGCACATCGAAGACGAGAAGTGCCCGTTTCCAAAAGAGAGGTTGGAGAAGAATCGGACCCCGGAGGAATCAGATGACTGAAGCTGTTCTGTTCTGGATTCTCGCCGTGCTCGCCGTCATTGGCGGCATAGGAGTCATCGCATCGAGAAGAGCGATGTACTCGGCGATGTCGCTCGTCTGGACTCTGTTTTGTCTGGCGTCTCTCTATGTTCTTCTTCGCGCGCATCTCCTCGCAGCCTTGCAAGTGCTCGTCTACGCGGGAGCCATAATGATGCTCTTCGTGTTCGTCGTGATGCTCCTATCCATGACCGATGAGGAGAAGGGCAAGGCAAGGGCCTCGGGTTACGGTATAGCGGGGTCGCTTGCCGCGGGCACGATACTCGTAGGTGTCGCCTTCGCGGTCGCGGGCCAGCCCTCGCCCGAAGGACCTCTCGCGGTTGGAACCGTGCGCGCGGTCGCCCTCGAGCTCTACACCGAGCATGTGCTGGCCTTTCAAGTGACGGCGGTGCTCCTTCTGGCGGCGATTATCGGTGCCACCGTAGTTGCGATTCGGAGGATCTGACTCTCATGGAGATTGGCCTCGAGCATTACTTGATCCTCTCTGGCGTGCTGTTCGCCCTTGGCGCCGCCGGTGTCGTTCTTCGTCGTAGCGCCCTGGTGATCTTGATGAGCATCGAGCTGATGCTCAACGCCGTGAACCTCACCTTGATCGCGGCCAGCCGTTACCACGGCACCCTGGCCGGACATTCCATGGCCATCCTCGTAATGGCGGTGGCGGCGGCCGAGGCGGCTGTCGGGCTCGCCATAATCATCTCGGTCTTCCGTAGCAGGAAGACCATAAACGTTAACCGCCTGGCGCTCCTTCGGGGCTGACGAGAAAGAGGAGAGGGATGAAAGAGCTCGTTAGCCCAGCCGCCGTCGAAGGACTCATTCTTCTAATCCCGCTGGTCCCCATCATCGGGGCGGCGATAGCCGGCTTCTTCGGCTCTAGACTGGGCCGGGCGAATGTCCATCTCATCACCATCGGCGCGGTGGCCATCTCCTTCGTCATAAGCGTCGGAGCGCTTCTGGCGGTCTGGGGCGGTGAGGCCGGACTCGTTCAGACCGCCTACACCTGGATGTCGGTAGGAGAGATCGAGCTGGAGGTCAGGTTCCTGGTCGATCAGCTCTCCTCGATAATGCTCATCGTCGTAACGGGCGTCGGGCTTTTGATTCACGTCTACTCGACAGGATACATGGCGCACGATGCGGCCTACGCTCGCTACTTCTCCTACCTGAACCTCTTTGTCGGCTCGATGCTGATCTTGGTGCTCGCCGATTCTCTTCCCGTGCTCTTCGTCGGCTGGGAGGGGGTTGGCCTGTGCAGCTATCTGTTGATCGGGTTCTGGTACACCGATTCCGACAAGGCGATAGCAGGCAAGAAGGCATTCATCGTCAACCGCGTCGGAGACTTCGGTTTCCTGCTCGGCATGCTCGTCTTGTTCGGCCTTCTTGGTACCTTCAGCGTATCGGGAATGCGCGAGGTCTCGGAGGGGCTCTCGTCCGATGCCACGATACCTGTCGGCACCTTCCTTGGGGAATGGACCGTCGCCGCAGCCATGGGGCTAGCGTTCCTTCTGATCTTGCTCGGCTGCACGGGCAAGAGCGCACAGATACCGCTTTTCGTGTGGCTTCCCGACGCCATGGCCGGACCCACGCCGGTGTCCGCGCTGATCCACGCGGCGACCATGGTCACCGCCGGTGTCTACGTGCTTGCCCGCTTGTCGTTCCTTCTCGTCTTGACCCCGCAGGTGATGGCGCTCATCGCCGTCGTCGGGGCCGCGACGGCGCTGGTGGCCGCGTTCATGGCCCTCTTCCAGAACGGCCTGAAGAAGGTTCTTGCCTATTCGACGATTAGCCAGCTTGGGTTCATGTTCCTTGCGGTGGGCGTCGGTGCTTTCCACGCCGGGGTCTATCACCTGTTCACCCACGCTTTCTTCAAGGCTTGCCTCTTCCTGTGCGCAGGCTCGGTAATGCACGCCATGGAGCCCGGCGCGGCCTTGCTTCGAAGGGAGTGGGGTGGCGGCAGGGCGGTGGACACCGAGGATATTCGGCTCATGGGAGGGCTTCGAAAGAAGCTGCCCAGCACCCACGCAACCTTCCTCATCGCCACGCTGGCGATCACCGGCATCCCTCCGCTATCGGGCTTCTTCTCGAAGGACATAGTCCTTCACGCGGCGTTGGTTCGCGACCTTGGAGTATGGGCGCCCTTGCCCTGGCTCCTTTGGGGCCTCGGGACCGCGGCCGCGACTCTAACCGCCATCTATATGTGGCGCCTCTACTTCCTCGTCTTCCACGGCTCCCCGCGTGAAGAGATCCTCTTCGAGCAGGCGCACGAGTCGCCGGCCTCGATGACGTTGCCGCTTTGGATTCTCGCTGTGCTCTCGGCGGTCGCCGGCGTCTTCGGGCTTGCCTACATGCTCGAGCATCCCGCTTCGTTCTCGAGCTGGCTTGCGCCCGTCGTGGCCGGTGATGTCGTGGGGCTGGGGATCGCCGTTCCCAGCCTCTACTTGCTTCTAATAGCCATCTTCGTCGCGCTAGCCGGTTTGATGGTGGCCTGGCTCGTCTGGGGCAAACGAGCGCTCGATGGAGACGAGGCCGCTCGCCGCCGGCTCGGGCCGATCTTCCGGGCCTCCTATGCCCGGCTCTGGTGGGATGAAGCATACGACCGGCTAATCGTGCGACCGCTCCTCGTCCTGTCCGGGGCAACCTGGAGGTTCTTGGACGTGCTCGTAATCGATCGGACTCTGGTGGAGGGAAGCGCCAGAAACGCCATGCGTCTAGGTAGGCTCCTTCGGCCGCTCCAAAGCGGGAATGTCGGAGCCTACGCCGCGGTGGTGGCCGTCGGGGCGGCCTTGATCGTCGGGCTCTTCATGGGCGCCGTGGCGCTGGGGAGGGCGACGTGAACCCATTTGGTCAGGAGCTTTTGGTACTAGTCCTTTTCCTGCCCCTTGTCGGCGCTCTCCTGCTCGCGCTGATTCCGAGAGAGGAGGCGGGGATCCACAAGGGATTGGCGCTCTTCTTCTCTTCCGCGACCTTCATCGCAAGTCTGTTCATATTGGGCCGCTTCGATGTTTCGGCTGCGGGGTTCCAGGAGTCGCTCACCGTCGATTGGGCTTGGATACCTAGCCTGGATGTACGCTTCCATCTGGGAGTAGACGGAATCAGCCTTTGGCTCGTCCTGCTCACGACCTTTGTCGTGCCCCTGGTGGTGCTCGGATCTTTCAGGGGCGTCACGGAAAGGACCAAGGAGTTCATGATCGCCATTCTCTTCCTCGAGACGGCGATGATTGGCTCTTTCCTTGCGCTCGATCTCGTACTCTTCTACGTCTTCTTCGAGGCGATGCTCATCCCGATGTACCTCCTCATCGGGGTCTTCGGCGGGCCAAGACGCATCTATAGCGCGTACAAGCTCTTCCTCTACACGATGCTCGGCTCGCTTCTGATGCTGCTCGCCATGCTCTATATCTACTACGCGCATGGCACCTTCGATCTCCGCTCGCTTCTTTCGGCCGAGATGACTCTTTCCGAGCAGCGCTGGCTCTTCTGGGCCTTCGTCATCGCCTTCGCGGTGAAGGTTCCTCTCTTCCCGCTGCACACCTGGCTGCCCGACGCCCATGTCGAGGCGCCCACGGGAGGCTCGGTGATCCTGGCGGCGGTGCTCCTCAAGATGGGCACCTACGGGCTGATGCGCTACGCCTTCCCCCTATTTCCGGACGCGGCGGTGATCTTCGCTCCAACACTGGCGGTACTCGCCGTGATCGGGATCATCTATGGCGCTCTGATGGCCCTTGCTCAAAGCGACATCAAGAAGCTCGTTGCCTACTCGTCGGTGTCGCATATGGGCTTTGTCGTCCTTGGGCTCTGTGCCCTGACTCCGGCCGCCGCCACGGGCGCCGTCTATCAGATGCTCGCTCATGGTCTCGCGACGGGGGCTTTGTTCTTTTTGGTGGGAGTCATCTACGAGCGGCGCCATACGAGGCTGATCTCGGACTTCGGCGGCATCGCCAAGGTCATGCCAATCTACGCGGCCATCTTCATGCTCGTCACCCTGGCATCCATAGGCCTGCCGGGCACCAGCGGCTTCGTTGGCGAGCTCTTGATCATCGCGGGTACCCTTACGGCGGCACCTCCATGGGCCAAGGGCATGGCGGCGCTGGCGGCGATAGGCGTCGTTCTTGGCGCCGTGTACATGCTCTGGATGTACAGGCGCGTCTTTTTTGGCCCTATTTCCCACACGGAGAATCGATCTCTTGGCGATCTTCGCGCAAGAGAGATCGTGGTGCTTGCGCCGTTTTGCCTTTTGATACTCGTTATGGGGCTCTACCCTCGCCCGTTCCTCGAGCGCATCACGCCCACCGCCGATGTCTATGTCGGCAGGGTCCTGTCCGTCGCCGCGCCCACGGTTCATGCCGAGGCACTGGTGGCCCTTGCGGACGGAGAGACTCAGGCGGCCATAGTTCCCGATCCGGACATACCCGTTCCTCTGGGACCCGGGCGGCTTGCGCTGCGCGTTTCCAATCCCGATCTCGATCGGGCCCGCCGGGCGGCCTTTGCCTGGCATCGTCCCGAGGACCTGAAGCCAAGCCCCGATACGCGCCGGATGGACACCCTCGAGCGATTGCTCGAGAGACGAAAAGGGTTTTCCATCGATGACCTGCCACCGGGGGTTAGGCAGCGCTTGAGACAAGAGATGGAAAGAAGGGAGGCGCCGAGATGAAGGGCTTGCTCGCTTCGTTGCCTTCCGCGGGAGAGCTTCCGGGCTGGGCGGACGTAGTGCCGTTCATTCCGGCCCTCGTTCTCGTCCTCGGTGGCTCACTTCTCGTGCTACTCGAGGTTTCGACGAGGACGGAGCGCCGAGGTTACATGCCTTGGCTCACGGCGGCCACGGCGGTACTTGCCGGTCTCTTCGTCATCAGGCCCATTGATGGCCCCTTGCTTCTCTTTGGCGGCGCGGCGGTGCTCGACGACTTCGCCGTATTCATATCGGTAGTAGTTTGCGCGAGCCTCGCGCTATCCGCGCTCGTTTCCTCCGACTATCTTCGGGGCCTTTGCATCGAGAGGGGCGAGTACTATGGGCTGCTTTGTTTTGCGGCCGCCGGCATGCTGATGCTCGCCGTCTCCTCGGATCTCATTACGCTGTTTGTGAGCCTGGCCTTGATGTCCGTCTCCACCTACGCCTTGATCGCTTTTCGTAGAGGCTCGGACAGGAGCGTGGAGGCCGCCTACAAGTACCTGGTCCTCTCGGGCTTCTCGGCGGCCATCTTCCTTTATGGGGCATCACTCCTGTTCACGGCTACCGGTGAGCTGGGTTTTGCCGCCATCGCACAGCATGCCGCCGCGCCGACTCCTCTCTTTCTGGTGGGCAGCGGGCTTGTCACCGTTGGTTTTGCTTTCAAGCTGGCGGCCGTGCCCTTTCACCTTTGGGCTCCCGATGTCTACGAGGGAGCTCCGACTCCCGTCGTGGCTTTTCTCGCCGCTGGTGTGAAGGCCGCGGTCTTCGCGGCTCTGGTGCGCCTCTTGTTGATGGCTCTTGGCGATCCCGCCGTCGCGCGCTCCGGTATCGGGTGGGGTCATCTGATCTTTGCTTTTTGTCTGCTCTCCATGGTCGTCGGCAACGTGATGGCCCTTTTGCAAGACAATGTGAAGCGCATGCTGGGGTTCTCTTGGATAGCGCATGCAGGCTACGTGTTCCTCGGCGTCACGGCCGCCGCTTGGGGCAGGCCCGAGGTCATCGACTCGGTGGCGATCTATCTTCTTGCCTACGGCATATCCGCCGTTGGGGCCTTCGCTGTTGTCGGAGCCGTGGAGCATCGGCGAAGGCTCGAAGGTGAGGACGCAAGCGGGCATATCGACGAGCTCGCCGGGCTTTCGAAGCGAAGCCCCGCGATGGCGTTCGCCATGGCCGTCTTCATGCTCTCTCTGGCCGGGATTCCGCCGACCGTGGGCTTTTTCGCCAAGCTCGAGGTGCTAAGGGTAGTCTTCGCCGCGGCACAGGCCGATCCCGGCATGGCGATCTGGCTCTATGGCCTGGTGGTAATGGGCATCGTGACCTCGGTCATCGGGCTCTACTATTACCTTCGGGTGATCGTGGCCATGTACATGCGCGAGGA
>SKWY01000519.1 GCA_007128675.1 Deltaproteobacteria bacterium
CCTGGCGAACGGGAATGGGGGCCGGGTCGCCAACCTCCAGCAAGGCTTCGATCACTATCTCGATCCGGGCTGGTTTCGTAGCGAGCGAAACCTACGCTCTCTGCCCGAGGCACATCATGTGGTGGACGCGGCCCTCGAATGGTTCGAGCGGCACAGAGAGCGCGACAAGACCTTTACCTTCATGTTCATAGTCGACCCACATGATCCTTATGGCGGGCCGACCCCCGAAGCCGAGAAGAGATGGCTCTGGCAGGGGCATCCAAAGCTGGAACGTTTCCCGATACGCATCCCGAGGTGGGAGTACCCGGAGGGAGAGGGGCTGACCGTGGACCAGAGGCGCGCGATGATCGCTCTCTATGATAGCTCGGTCCACTATGTCGATGAGCAGCTAGGACGGTTCTTCGATCGGCTCAAGGAGCTTGGAATATACGATCGCGCGACAATCGTGGTCACCGCGGATCACGGAGACGGCTTTGGTGAGCACGGCTTCTACAAGCATGCGCATCATATGTGGGACGAGGTCGTGCGTGTGCCCTTCATAATCAAGTCTCCGGCAATTCCAGAAGCAGCCAGGGGTAAGAGCGTGGATGGGCTCGGTCAGATGATCGATGTGTTTCCTACCTTTGCTCGGCTTGGCGGGGCGCAATCGGTGATCGCCAATCGGAACCTTCCCGGCAAGGATATCCTTGCGGCCATGAAGGACCCCTCGAAGCTGGATGAACGCCGCATCTTCTCGGAGTACAACTGCTTTGGAATCAGCCGGACGATGCTTCGAACGAGCACTCATAAGCTCATCCTTCAGCTTCCGGCGAACGAAGAGGAGTTCATGTCCACGGTGACTCGCAAGGATCTCTTGCCCTCGGTCATCTTCGATCGAGAGGAGCTCGTCGCTTTTCGCCTCGACTCCGATCCTCTAGAGCACTCGAATGTCGTGCCGAACACCGATCCGGCGAAGGCTCCCGATGATGTGAAGCCGCTCTTGGAGGAGCTTCGCAGGTTCATCGATACCCAGCCCGGTGGCCGCGCCGCTCTCATCGAGGAGATGGATGAGGCTACCGAGGAGAACCTGCGCTCTCTTGGCTACATACAGTAGGGTCAACTGACCCACGGCTGGCTCGAATGCACTCACCCGCGGGCCAAAACGCACGAGGGCCACGGCAAGATGGCGGCAGCTGGGCCTAAGCTCAAGGTTCCGGGCGGCTTTCTTGATGCCGCTTGCTTTTCCATTGCTCCATCAGTGAGTTGAGCCGCTGGAGATCGACCGGCTTGGTCAGATGCGCATCGAAACCGGCCTGCTTGGCTCTCTTCTTGGCTTCTGGATGTCCGTAGCCCGTCAAAGCCAGGAGCAGAACGTCCTTGCCACGAACTCTGCGAGCCTCTTCGCAGACGGAGTATCCATCGATGTCCGGAAGACCGATATCTATCAGGCCTACATCGATAGGCTCTTCTCGAAGCCGATCGATCGCCTCCTCGCCGTTGGCCGCGCCGGTGACCTCGAGACCTTGACGACGTAGAATCAGAAGGAGCATCTCTCTGTTGTCGTCTTCGTCTTCCACGAGCAGTACGCGCAGTGCACGCGCTTTGAGCTCTTCGGTGGGAGGGGCGGTGGGGTGAGGCCCAGCGGCAAACCCGTTGCCTTCCTCTTCAACCACCTCGTCTGTGATGGGCAAGGAGATTTGGAAGCTTGCCCCTTTGCCTTTTCCCTCGCTCTTCGCCTCGATCGTGCCTCCGTGGAGGCGCACGATGTGATCGACCAAGGGAAGGCCGAGACCAAGTCCTCCTCGATGTCGTTCGAGCCTGTCGTCTACCTGGGCGAAGAGCTCGAATATCTGACTGAGCTTTTCGGGTGGAATACCTTCGCCCGTATCCGTGACTCGAAGTAGCGCTCGCTCCTCTGTCCTTTGAGCGAGAATCTCTATCCGGCCACCGATAGGCGTGAAGCGAGCCGCATTCGAGACTAGGTTATCCAAGACCTGTTCGAGGCGAACCGAGTCTCCCAAGACCGGTACGGCAAAGGAGGCCAAGTGCACAACCAAGTGGAGTCCTCGGCTCTCTAGGGCGGCGCGCTTGGCATCGATTGTGTGGGCTACCACACGCCGCAGATCGAGAGGTCTTCGCTCTATCTGGAGCTTCTCTTGGCCCGCCTTCGATACATCGAGGATATCGTCCACAAGTCTCTTGAGGTTGGCGGCCTGCCTATCGACTACGTCTAGATAGCGGTGGAGGCTCGATGGTTCCTCGCAGCTTATGGTCTTGCTGGCCAGCACTATCGCCGAGAGAGGGTTTCGCAGCTCGTGGCCGAGCATCGCCAGAAAGTGGTCTCGTTGTTCGACTGCTCGGCGCTGCTTCAGCAAGAGCTCTCTCATGGCCAGCTGTCTATTGCGCTGGCGAAGGGCGACCTGAACGGCCACGAGGAGCGTCAGCCTTCTCATTGGGCGTTCGAGGAGGGTTACGTTGCCAAGAGAGGCAAGGACCTCGTTCAGCCGGCTTTCGGCAAGGCTGGACGATGGCGCGGCGAGAAGGAGTATTGGAAGATCGGACCATGTCGGCTGCTTCGAGAGAAGCGAGGACAACCGGACCAGACCGCCGGCCGCAAGCGCCTCCTCCGCCAGCACGATGGCTCCAATACCTGGATCGTCCAGCTCTCCTAGATTCGCGCAAAGAGAAGCCATCGACTCGACCGCCCTGACCGAAAGGTCGGCCTCCCCAAGGGCCTGCCTCGCTACCTGATTGTCTCTTCCGCTTGGCGCCAGCAAGAGGACCCGCTGCTGCGAGGCCCTCTCCTTGGCGGAGCTCTTGATGTCACGCGGGTTGCCCATTGCTTTTTTCCGGCGACTCTTCATTTGTAACACTGCCGGTCTGCTCCTGCTTCCCGCTCGCTTCGCCGTGCTCCTTTACGGGCTGCCCTCGAGGTGGCTCTCCAGGTTGGGCGGACGAGATGGGCTGGCCTATCTCTAGGCCTGCCGGAGTGAGAAGGAGGCGTCGTACGGAAGAGTCGTGCGCTCCCCCGCGCCTCTTGAGGACCGATATCGACTTCTCGATCTTCATCTCGCGTTCGAGATGTCGAAGCAGTATCACCGTATCGGCCAGATAAGAGATGTCCCCTCTTTCAGGCGAGCTTGGCGTTTGGAGAGACGCGAACGTGACGACTCCTCGCCGGGAGAGCCAGGAGAGCAACTCTCGAAGCCGGAAGGGGAGAAAAGGCTCCTCGTACAGCGAGCGAGAGAGGCCGCCGAGGCTGTCGAGGACGACCACGCCTCTGTGGACAGCCCCCACGAAGTCTCGGATATGCTGAATCAAGCGGCCTGGAGACATCTGTTCCGGGTCCACTTGGTGAAGCGAAATACTCCCGGCCTCGATCTGCTCCTTTATTGGCAGCCCGAGGCTGGACGCTCTTTGAAGGAATAGATGTGCTCGCTCCTCGAAGAGATACATTAGGCAAGTGAAGTCCTGACTCGCCAAGGCGCTCACGCAATGAGAGATGACCGATGATTTGCCCGTACCCGGCTCACCCATGACGATGGTCGTCGCCCCAGTCTCCAGGCCCCCGCCGAGCAAATCGTCGAGCGTCCTCGACCGAGTGGAGACCAGTCGAGGGGGCGCCGGCACGGGTGGAGCCACATCGATGGGCCTCGGGTAGACCTCGATTCCACCTGTCCGAATGTCCAGGTCGTGATGGCCTCCAAGATAGCTTATCCCTCGAACCTTGACGACTCGTAGGCGCCGTCTCTCGGGACCATAAGTAGGCGTTTGCTGCTCCAAGAGGAGCACTCCGTGAGCGATGTTCTCCAGTTGATCCCCCGCTTTGTGACCGGGCTCCATCTCCTCGACGAGAAGACCGGTTGCTCCCACATCGGCGAACACCTGCTTCAGCGCCAAGAACTGTCTCCTGAAGCGTAGAGAGTCCACGGCTATCGCCCGAAGCTCGGATAGGGGATCCAAGACTACCCTTGTGGGGCGAAGGCCGTGGGTGAGATCGATGATCTCCTTTACCGTGGCGCCGAGCTCGAGATCGGCGCTAGTGAAAAGCGTGCTCTCCGCCTCGCGCATGAGCGTTTCGGGCCGCTCGATGACTTCGTGAAGATGTAGGCCGCCAAGGCTCCAGCCGTGCGAGTCGATTACCTCCATTATCTCTTCACGGGTCTCGGTCAGCATGACGAAGAGCACTCGCTCGCCTCGGCGGGCGCCCTCGAGGGCGTACTGCAAGGCGAGGGTCGTCTTGCCCGAACCGGATGGCCCCCATACGAGGTAGGTGCGGCCGGCTGGGAGGCCGCCGCAAAGAACCTCGTCCAGTCCCGTCAGTCCCGTCGAGATGCGTCTGGGGCTCTGTACTCTCGAGTTGCTCATGGATTCTTCCCTGACCTCCAGGTCTATCTTTTCGAAGCAACGGGGGCTCGTTGCCGTGGCTGCCCAGACCAGGATCTAGACGAGCTACTGGAAGTGCTGGCCACCGATGTACCTAAACGCGTCCAGTCATTCTGGTAGGTTCTCTTCTTCCGTGCCGCCAGCCGGGAGGCTCCCCCGGGGGGGGCCTCCCGCTATGAGTAGAGCGACCTCGGCCGGCGAAAAAGCGCGGGGACTCGCCCGTTGTTCACGACGCCTTCACGGGTCTCGAACCCGGTGGAGCGCTTCCCCACGTGTTCAGTCCGCTTCCTTGGAGCCGGAGGAACCCTCGCCAATGAGGCCCTCCAGCTTTGGGTTCGATTTGGTGTGCATCACCGGCAAGTAGGTATAAGGTCCCGGGGTGCTACCCAGGAGGGATGCCCCATGAAAGAGAATGTGCAAGCCGCTTATGAAGAGCTCCTACGGCTCGTCGAGGAGCGTCTAGGGCAACGCGACGAGAAGAGAAAGGTGCGAATCCAGGTCGGCTCGGCCACCTGTGAGAACGCCGCCGGCTCGGAGGCCGTGTACGAGACCATGAAGAGGGCCATCGAGGCCTCCGGTAGGGAAGACGTGGTCATTCGTAGGGTGGGCTGCACTGGGAGATGTGGAAGCGAGCCGATAGTGGGTCTTGCCATGCCCGGACAGATGCCGGTGCAGTACGAGGATGTGGATGGCGAAAAGGCGCACCGCATCTTCGTCGAGCATGTGCAGCAGGGCCGGCCAATTGCCTCGGAGGCCGCGGACTACGAGGGGCCCGGCGCCGCCTACGAGATAATTTTTTGCAGAAGCGCTAGGTGTGACCATCTTCGGGAGCGCGATCTGGGAGGGCTCATCAAGGAGAAGCTGGCGGCCGCCGGTGTTCCAAGAGAGAAAGCCAGGGTCATCGACGCGAACTGCTTTGGTCTGTGCCGTCATGACGCCGATGACCGTAGCGGCCACGTTCTGCTTCGACCCGAAAGGATCGTGTACAAGCTTGGCGGCGAATCGGACGTCGACGAGCTGATAGACAGGCAGATTGGCCGAGGCGAGGTGATAGACCACCTCAAGGTCGAGCAGGCGCCCCTTAGCGAGAGGTTCTTTCAGCTATATGGAGGGGCATCCTTTCTCTACCGCCAAAGCCGAATTGCGCTTCGAAACAGCGGCCTCATAGATCCCGAGGATTTCGACGAGTACGTTCACTTCAACGGCTTCGAGGCTCTCTCCCGGGCACTTTCGAAGGGCGACCCAGAGGCGGTGATAGACATGGTCCGCCGGGCGAACCTACGAGGACGGGGCGGGGCCGGATACCCCACGGCGACTAAGTGGACCTTTGGCCGGAAAGCTCGCTCGGATGAGAAGTTCGTCATTTGCAACGCCGATGAAGGAGATCCCGGGGCCTTCATGGATCGAAGCATGCTTGAGGGCGACCCCTTCTCGATCATCGAGGGCATGATGATCGCGGGCTTTGCGATTGGGGCCAGCCGAGGTTTTTTCTACATTCGCGCCGAGTACCCTCTGGCGGTGGAGCGGATAGAGAAGGCCATATCTCGTTGCCGAGAACACGGGCTTCTTGGAAAGGATATTCTCGGCTCGGGCTTCGACTTCGACATCGAGGTGCGCCTCGGTGCCGGCGCCTTCGTCTGCGGCGAGGAGACCGCGCTAATCCACAGCATAGAAGGCCACCGGGGTCAGCCCCGAGTCAGGCCACCATATCCAACGGATCTGGGCCTCTGGGGAAAGCCGACGGTCATCAACAACGTGGAGACACTTGGCAACGTCCCGGCAATCGTTTTGTACGGTCCGGAATGGTTCGCAAGGGTTGGAACGGACTCTTCCGGGGGGACGAAGGTCTTCGCCCTGACCGGCAAGGTCGAGCAGACGGGTCTCGTCGAAGTACCAATGGGCACCTCCCTTCGAGAGATCGTCTACGATATCGGCGGCGGCGTAGCCGGCGGCAGAGAGTTAAAAGCGGTTCAGACCGGCGGGCCGGCTGGAGGATGCATCCCCGCTTCGGCCATCGACACTCCGGTCGACTTCGACACGCTCTCGAAAGTCGGCGCGATCATGGGGTCGGGCGGCATGATCGTCATGGACGAGAGCGACTGCATGGTCGGCATATCCAGATTCTTCATGGCTTTCAGCCAGGATGAGTCCTGCGGAAAGTGCACGCCATGCCGGGAGGGGACGACTCGCATGCTCGAGATCCTCGATCGTATAACGACAGGCCAGGGAGAAGAGGCGGATCTCGACAAGCTCGAGCGGCTTGGAAGACTCGTGATGCGCTCCTCGCTATGCGGTCTCGGAAGAGCCGCGTCAAACCCGATACTGAGCACGCTCTCTCATTTCAAGGATGAGTACGTCGCGCACGTAAGGGAACGTCGATGCCCCGCGGGGCGCTGCGCCATGGAGACTCCGAAAGAAATGGAGGAGCCTTCGCTCGAGAAGAAGGATGGAAGACGGCCGGCTACGGAAGTCGATGGAGGAAGGGGCGGACAGCCCTTTGTCGATGAGACGACGCCATCGAGCGGAAAGGAGAAGGGCAGCTCGAGGGAGGAGGAGGAAAGGCGATGAGCGCACAGAAGATGATCAATCTGACGATGGATGGCTCCAGGATATCGGTCCCCGAGGGCACCACGATAATGGAGGCCGCCGAGACAATCGGCGTCAAGATACCCCGTCTTTGTTATCACCCCGATCTCTCCCTCGCAGGATCCTGCCGCGTCTGCGTCGTCGACGTGGAGGATATGGGGCACTACATGGCCGCCTGCTCATCGGCTGTCTGGGAGGGAATGCGGGTGCGCACCCATTCCCCCGAGATTCGCCAGGCGCGGCGCGACATCATAGAGCTCCTTCTCGATAACCATCCCCGTGACTGCCAAACCTGCGAGCGAGACGGGCATTGCGAGCTACAGGATCTCGCCTACGCATTCGGAGTGCGCGAGCGTCTCTTCGAGGGCCGGCGCAAGCGTTTCCAGATAGACGATACGAGCCGATCGGTGGTTCGCGATAGCGAGAAGTGCGTCCTCTGTGGAAGATGCGTTCGGGTATGCGCCGAGGTTCAGGGTGTCTACAATCTGGATCAGCAAGGTCGCGGCTTCGAGACGGTGGTCGCGCCCGCCAGCTTTGCCGGCATGGACGAGTCGGCATGCATCCAGTGTGGTCAATGCATAGCGGTCTGCCCAGTGGCCGCCTTCATCGAGCCGAAGCACACCGAGGAGGTCTTCGCCGCGATAGCCGATCCGAAAAAGAGGGTCGTCGTGCAAACGGCGCCATCGATTCGTTCGGCGATTGGCGAGGAGTTCGGCATGAGACCGGGCACGGCCGTGACGGGCAAGATGATAACGGCTCTTCGGCGTATCGGAGTGGATGTGGTCTTCGATACGGATCTCGGTGCCGACCTCACGATCGTGGAGGAGTCCAACGAGCTCATCGACAGGCTCGATAAGGGTGGACCGCTGCCCATGTTCACCTCCTGCTCTCCTGGGTGGATAAGCTTCCTGGAGAAGTTCTACCCCGAGCTGATACCGCACGCCTCCACTTGTCGCTCGCCGATGACGATGCTGTCGGTTTTGACCAAGACCTTCTATGCGGAGAGAGAAGGCATCGATCCAAAGGACATCTTCATGGTCGCCGTGATGCCCTGCGTGGCCAAGAAGTTCGAGAGCCAAAGGCCCGAGCATTATCTAGCCAAGGATATTCCCTACACCGACGCCGTCGTTACCACCCGCGAGCTTGCATGGATGATCAAGTCGACTGGAATCGACTTCGTTGGTCTTCCGGAGGGGGAGTACGACACGCCCCTTGGTCTGTCCTCCGGCGCGGGAGACATCTTCGGCATAACCGGAGGCGTCATGGAGGCTACCTTGCGTACCGCGGCGGAGCGTCTGACGGGACAGCCCGCCGAACGGCTCGACTTTGCGGAGGTGCGTCACGCCAAGGGGATAAAGGAAGCAACGATCGCTATAGGCGACCGGGAGCTTCGCGTGGCCGTGGCGAACGGGCTCCAGAACGCGAAGACTTTGCTCGATGCGGTCAGCAACAAGGAGAAGGAGCTGGATGTCATCGAGGTCATGGCTTGCCCCGGGGGCTGTAGCGGAGGGGGAGGTCAACCCTATCCGTCTCCCGGCAAGTACGTGCTGGATCCCGAGCTTCTTTCGGCCCGGGGCGGCGCTCTCTACGAGATCGACTCGAAAAAGAAGCTCCGGCTCTCTCATGAGAACCCGGCCATCAAGAACCTATACGAGAAGTTTCTCGGCGATATTGGCGGGGAGAAAGCCCGCGATCTGCTTC
>SKWY01000085.1 GCA_007128675.1 Deltaproteobacteria bacterium
AGCTGCCGCAAAACCTGTGGAACGTTACGCCGGAGACGGCAAGGCTCCTCGTCCACTGGCGCAGCCATCAGTTCGGCAGCATTCGGCCCTTAATCCAAATCCGAGTGAACGGAGTGGACGTCTTCCACCCCAACACGGGCGAGATCCGAAGCGACGGCCCCGATGGCATAGCCTGCTGGTTCATCGACACCGGCTACGACGAAGAGAGCTTCTTCGTCCGCCACGCCTACTTCCTTGGCGCCAGCGATCCGTACAAAGCGCTGCGCACCACCGTTAAGGCAGAGATCAACGAAGAAGCCTGGTCCAGCCTCTACAGCAACACCTCCCCTCCCATCCGCAAACCGACCTCCGGCCGCATCGCCATAAAGGTCATCAACCACCTCGGCGACGAGGTCATGAAGGTGTTTCGGGTGGAGTCAATCACACTCCGCCCCGCAGCGAGCACATAGGAGAAGAGCCACCTATTTGAATGCTCAGAGTCTTTGGGACAGGCGTTCTGACAATGCGGTTTTCCTATCTCATCTTCCACACACGCTTCAAAGCTCGCCTGCCAACTTGTACGGCGTCGTGAGGCTTACACGAACCCCGGAGTTAATCATGGGCTATTTTGCAATTCTGCACCCTAAGTCAAACGAGCGGCGTTTTAGGGTCGATCGTTGCCATACGAATCTGTTTGTTTTGTCTCGTTTGGGGCTTTATGAGTTTTTCTGGGATATCGGCATATTGCTCCGTGCGGAGGCCGATGCTCCGCATGCGGCTGATTTCGATGTAGAGATAGTGCTGCCATTTGCAACGAGCGATACGGGATGTGAGGATCTCAGCAGTAAGGTGTTGGATCAAGCTATCGCGACACAGATCTTTGGCGAAAAAGTGTTGGTGGATGAAACCAATGTCAGAATTCCCTCCTATGGCGACCCTTTTCGAGTGGTTGCCGTACCCAAGGAGTCAGCAGTTCGTGTCGATGATTCCGGCGATACACGGATGTCTATATGGAGGATCAGTGTTCCATCGCGACCTGAGAAGCAATGCTACCTGCGCTTGAGGTTCAAGATCAGTCATCCCGATGTGTTTTGGCAATGGCAGCCCATCGCTTTGGCGAGACGGCGCAATTCTGGACATGCGCGTATCAGACGTTCGAGGTGCGTCAAATGAAAAAGGCGTTCATCTCGGTGAACGCATAGCGGAAATTCCATACCTAAATGCATTCGTGATTGCGCCGGTGCGATTCAGGCTGATTTCCAATCATCCACAAGTCAAGTACATTCGACTGATCGAGCCGCGTGTTTGGGAGCGCTACCTCGATCGTCGATTACCGAGAAGACTGGCGGTCTTTCATTGGAAGGACAGAGAACAGGACTCACCAATATCGGTTGATCGACCGTTCCTCGGCTTCCTCGAGTTCGGTCCCTCAACTCGCCATCTTGCACCAATTGACCTTATGCGGATGATGTTGGGTACCATGCTTCTCATAGTCCTTGCTTTCATACTTGCTGGGGTAGAAGTTCCCGGTACTGCACAGCTTCGAGAGGCAACCGCTGGTGCATATGGATGGGTGGTCGGCACAGCATGGGTGACAGCGTCGGCACTCCTAGTCGGGCTACAGAACCTTCTGGCTGGAGTCAGCGTGCTTAAGGACGTCGGCGCTTGGTGGAGGCGCGGGAGAAATGCAAATTAATGTGTTCCCTCTGGACACTAATGTTCTAATTTCGGCGAAGGCTGCATCGAAGCTGATTGAGAGGACAGAACTCCTTGCTTTGCGTAGGCGCGTCAGTTGGAGACGTACATTGTGTGAGTATTCACCAGTCTCTTCGGTGTGCTCCAGACTTTGCCCTTGTCGTCCCGGAGTTTGTGGAAGTGACGACCTTTAACCGGAACTTGCGTCCGCCATCCAGTTGATGACACAGAATCCCGGGTACTTTTCCGGAAAGCCGCGCAGATCGGATGCCGCCATTTATGCTGCCGGCCATGTAAAGGCACCAGGACGCTGCTCTAGCCATTTACATCGATGAGCGACATCTGGGAGAAGACATGCAAGCCTCTTTCCGTCAGCCTCTTCGCCACAATGCTCTGCTTTTCAAGAAAGCCTCTCACGGTTTCGAACTCCAAGCACTGGAAGCTTTGCGACGGCCGGCTGACGCCGGGCAAGGACACAAGCGCAACCGGGTCTTCGAACCGATAAACCCTTGCAATCTCGATGGCGAAGGCGCGGGAGGCCCCGTCGAAGTACTGGCGGAATTCGCTACGGGAGACCGCGCAGGTCTGTCGGTGGCTCTTCCAAATCGAGTTCTTCGTGCCCTCGTCGATGCGTCCGACCTCGAAGCACCCCACAACGGCCTTGACCGGAGCAGTGGCGTACATGAGCACGTGGGAAATGTACGGCGAGAGCCGGGTACGCCTAAGCTCCACGAGCTTGCGACCGTCGAGGATAGCCTCCGCATGGCGGGGATGGATGGAGAGAAGAGCTATGCGCCGAGGTGCTTCCGTAACCATGGGATACCTTCTGGGCGTGCGGACATCATAGCCTGTGGAGCATTGCATATCACTCCGACATTCACGAGTTCGTTCCGACCAATAGGAGGTTCCACGAACCGATCATGCCTGAAGAGAAGCGCCAGGACCTCCCCTCCCATCGTCATGTCACGCACTTCAGTGGCGGAGTAGACGGTACGGGTGCCGACGAAGTGGAGTATCGCATCGGCATCTTTGGAGATCAGCACCTGCTCCACCACACCCACGGCGGTCACCGCCATCATGTCTCGGGACCGATAGAAGAGGAGCGTTGCCCCGGGCTTGACTGTGCGCAGATTCGCCCGGGACAGGTACGCTTTGCGAAGCGCGTTGCCATGGGGGCGAGGAGGTAAAAGGCTCATCTGATCGCCGGGCATGTCGGGAAACAGGGTCCAATGGTAGGCAGGCCGTATCGGGACGATAAAGGTCTGATCCTCCGTAATCTTGAGGGCCGGAGGACCAAAAGCAACGTGGTACTCGAGCGCCTCCATTTGGTCGGCCGCGCCTGGAGGAGGAACGAGATGCTTCACTAGGCGTTGCTCGTCATGGCGTTTATCGTGTGGAGTGAAACCGAAGGACTCCAGCAGATCTATTAGCTCGCGATGCCTCGGAAAGACTGTGATCCACAGGCGGTCTTGTGTGGCCGACGCATGGCGGAACAGAGACTTCAGTAAGAGCTCTCCATATCGGTTCCCCTTCTGCTGCTCGGCCACCTTGAAGGTACAGATCTTCATGACGCGTCCGCCGAGTCGCAACTCGTCATCGTCGGGCTTGATGATCGCCAGACCGGCGATGTTGCCCTCCGAACCTTTCACCACGAATGCGTAGCGTGCTGTTCGAGCTGCATTCCTGAACCAGTCATCGAAGCCCTCGTAGTCGGCGCGAAGTGAGTCGAAGAACTGATCCTGCAAGTGTAGCGAATGAAGCGGGAGAAAAGAAACGCTTGGTATGTACGCAGGTGGCTTCGCCTCGAGCTGGCGAAGCATGGCGACCGCGTCCTCGACAGTGTGGACCCGGTCAGCGACGCCCAGCCTCTTGGCTTTCCTGTGAATGCCGTCGTCCTGGGTGATGAGGCCATGAACCGCATCGCTCAAGACGCAGGCGAGGAGGAGATCGTCATACCAATCGTTGCTTCCAGGTTGAGCCGCGCTCAGAGCGGCTAGCTCCGACTGGATGCCCGGCGGTTGTTCTAACTGCGGATATCGATCGAGCACGAGGTCGCGTAGCTGGCGCCGAGTCGCGTCCCGATCGCGAGCGATCTCCTCAGCAGCCTTCGGGTGAACCATAAGCCGATGCTCGCCTGAGGAGAGTCGGGCAAGCTCTAGGCACACTCGTGTACTCTCCTCGACCTGCTCTGGTCGGATGGGTTCACTACTAATGAACACGTTGGTGTCGATCAGGAAGCGCATCGCGAAGCAAGTTGCCGAGAGAGTTACAGCCTACAGATGTTCATGCTCAAAGGCAGCAAGGAAGTCCCCGCTCCAGTTTCCAATTCGTAGAAGCGTCTCCATGACGATGGTGTCCCGCATCGAGGTGCAGAACTCCGTCGGGAGAGGCCCTCCTAGTGAGCGAATTTCCTGCCCCCTGCAACCATGTAACTCTCATCGCAGCGCTCCTTGCCCTTAGTACCGGCTCCATACGAGCGAGGTCACCTTTCTGCTGCTGAACCCGTCTCCACCCGCCAAGACGTCCGAAAATCCAACTCTCGAATCAGCATATGGTCGTCGATGCACCGCACCCCTGCATCGCGACAGACATCAGGGATGTGCCTGTTTCCTCGTACCCTCCCGCGTCTTGACTTCTCCTTAGTCACAACCACGCCGCCATTCGCCTTCGCGGATGCGATCAAGAAGGGGTCTTGGCCGATCTGCTCCAACTCTGCTTCAGTGAGATCTGGAGCATACAAGTCGAGGATGTCGGATACGTGCTCGAGGTGGGTATCGTCGTTCAGTAAGATCGCCTTGCGATTGTCCTTGAGCCAAGCCTTCAGGTTGGAGTCGGTCGGAGTCAACTCATTGTAGATCTCCCTCGGCATCTTGATGCGGTCCTCGCGGGCGTGGTGCGCAAGCCAGTCCCAGAACTCCGGAAAGCGATCAATCGGATAATACTCCTGGTTCGCCCTGATAATGACGTCCGCATCCAGAACGTACATGATCAGGCGCCTACTTCACCGAGCTTCGCGAACGAGTCCGGCTTCACCCGAAGGATCCGCATCGCGCGCGTGTGCGTCAGATCACCGCTCGCCACCGCGCCGAGGACAAGGCTAATCAGTGCATTGCCGAGCCGTTGACGCTGGAGGACGTAGAAGCTGGGTCCGCCCTCTGACTCTCTCTCCTTCTTCTTTCGGCGTTCTAAACTACGCCTCCACTCTTCGCCGAAAAGTTGGAAGAGGTCACGCCAGGTTTGGTCGTCAATCCTTCCGAGGTTCCAAGCTCGATTGGCAGCTAGCGTCGTGCTTACCGAGTAACGGCTTGCCGTTCTGCGAACCATCTCTTCAGCAGAGTCGAGGCCGGCAGAAGCCCACTCCTCGAGAAAGTCATCCTTCGGAAGAAGCAGCTCGGCGGCTACCTGATTGCACAGGTGTTCGAGCGTGCCGAGGGAGCTGAAGTCACCATAGGGGATCTCGTTTCCGACGCCGCTCTGTCCGAGCCAAAGGTGTGCGAGCTCATGGACGAGCGTGAAGACTCGTGCGCCCCGCGAGTCATTCGAGTTGACGATTACAAACGGAGCGTACTCATCGGCCAGTGCAAGACCGCGGAACTCGGTTGGTTCGATGCTGCTGTGGTGGCTACCGAGATCACCTTCGAGAAGGACGAAGATCCCGGATTCCTCTGCTCTCTGCCGAAGGAGCCTGAAAAGCTCGGATGCATCCCGGGTTCGTTTCTGCTCCGGCGATGATATCCCGAGGGTTGCCCGAAGGTCGGCAACCAAGGCCTCTACCGAAACACTGGTGTCGAATCTTCCTATGAAAGGGAGCGAGTCGGGGGTCGGGTCCTCCGACAACAAGAGCTGCCGGACCTCGTCTTGCCTTGCCTGAGCCTGCCGAATCAAGGCGGCAAGTTCGTTCGAGTAGACTCCGGACCTGTGTTCCGGTCCCGAGCGGAAGTCGGCGACTCGTTCATCGCGCTTTGGCGGCTTCTTCATGAAGAAAAGGGCGAGCGGGCGCCGGTAAGCTCGAGCCAACCCCTGCAGCTGCGTTCGCGTGGGCTGCCCCTTTCCTGCTTCCCAATCGAGTAGTCGCTTCTCAGGCGAGGTGGTCTTTGTCGAGCCGATCCGGGCTCGCCGTGCGGCCTCCTCGGGAGTGAAGCCGGCTTGGTCCCTGGCCCACGCGAGAATGTTGGGATTCACTGGAAGTCCTGCCATTGAGAAAGAATAGCCATAGAGACCGAATGAGTAGAAGGGTGGAGCGGAGGTTTCGAACATTGGAGGGGTTGAGGGCTTCCGCGCCCTCGCGTCCTTGGTTGGTGTTCTGGCGACTGCGGAAAAGTCCTCTGTAGGTGTCCAACCCTACCAACCGGCTCCGACAGCCTATCGATGAGCCGTGCGCGGATCGCATATACGGTCGCATCCTCGAACGGCATGAAGAACGTGGTCGCCAAAAAAAGACATTGCTTGCTGGCCAAACCTATAGTGAGCGCTGGTTGTCCGCTTTCGGCGGTGTTACTCGCCTCGATACCGTAAGGCGTTGAGTGCGCCAGGGCACTTTCGAGACGACGGCAGGCATCCAAGAACTTGCACACCCCAGGGTTAAGTTCGAGGGCCGAGTCACCGCGCTGGATGAAGGTGACGGCCCCGGTAATCGCCTGCTCCACGCTACGAAGACCAGGGGCCTTCTTCGCGCGCCGGCGTAGCGAGCGTTCCAGCGCACCGCTGAAGGCACCCAGCACATCGGCGCACAGGTGCCGGTCAAAGCCCGGGCATCCGCTGGGCGATCTCGCCTACCACTGTCTCACCTGGCGCGTGCCCACCGGTCTGTTCCGGGGATTGGCCGGGTCGGATCTCGTCGACCTGGGCATTCCGACGGAGGCCGAGTGCGTGGCGCGCTATCTCGAGCGCACCGGCTGCGCCGCCATCGATCCCGACCACTGGGATTTCTACCTCGCCTACAACCTCTTCTGCATCGCCGCCATCCTTCACGGCGTGCTGGGACGGGTAAAGGACGGTACCGCCGCAAGCGACAAGGCAGAGGCCATGGGGCGGGCGGCCCGGCTCCTCGCGGAGCTGGGATGGGCGCAGGTCGAGCGGATCGCGCGGCGGGTGCCCTGAAGAGCCCCTTCATGCAGTCGCAGCACGGGCGCCCGGGGCCCCGGCCCCCATCTATCGAGGTAACTCGAAGCCGCTGGCGGTTGCTGGGAGTGGCGCTACGAGTAGAATGAAGACGGCCTGTGAGCGGCCTTCAGGGGGGGCCTCGAGGCGAACACGAGCGCTGCCGAGATACCCGCCCTGAATCTCGCCAGTTTCGCTCACGATCAGGACCGTCTCGCCACCCACCGTCAGGCTCCCTTGCATGTCGATCCAGATCTTGGCGTCGTCCGCAGGAGAGAGATCAATCTCGACCCGGCCGTCGGATCGCAGGGTCGCGACCCAGTGACTCTCGGCCGACTCGAAACGACCGTTGGCATGAAGGGTGCCAAGGTGCAAGCCCTCCATCTCCACCCGTCCATTGGCGTGCATCTCGATCGTGCCCAGATCCTCGACGACGAGTTGCATCGGGACGAGATTCAAGTGGCCGTCGGCTACCGAGCCGGTGCGGGAGCCTGAAGGAGCCTCTACCGATCGCGTTGCGACGCACCCGAGACCGATGATCGAAGCGAAGACCAGCTGAAGAAAGGCATATCGGTTCATCGATTCTCTCTCGCAATGAGGCCAGCATGCGCCGGCTACCGTTTCCACGTCATCGGATAAGCGGTCGTGCCATGCCCGCCGTCGCGGCCAGCGACGCCAGCGCGAGCTCGGGTAGTCGCAAGAAGCTGAGGGGATCCTCATCCTCATCCTCCTCCACATCGGCCTCGAAAAACAAGGCGTCATGGGAGGCAGCGAAAAGACCTCTACTCCGGCTCGTGCGGCGATGCGCAGCACTTCCGTCACCTCGTCCGTCGAATCCCCAATCCGCCGAAGAGCTCCTGCTGCTTCGAGTGCCGCGTTGAAGATCTGGTTGTGAATCGACTGGAGGTCGAGGATCTCTTCAGGCGGCTGCTCGAGAGACCCTCGGCATTCTGCGATTTCTTCCCTCAAGCTGTCGACGTAGTTATGAAGCCAGGTGTCATCGGACATTTCGCTCACTCCCGTTCCCGTTCCTCTACCAGTGAGGCCGGCGAAGATGACGGGCCAGCCACGCGTTTGCAACTGACCGCGCATCTGGGGGGAACCCGTTGGTAGGTTCGGGTACCTGCGATTACGATGCTCGCAGATGGCCTCGCGTCTCAAAAGTCGATCGAGCCATATTCTGGCACACAAGAGTGAAGGCGCTATCCTCGATGTATGACGCCTAACTCCCTGCAATTCCTCATCCTCACTGCCGCTGGCTGGCTCAATCGGCACCAGCAATTTGCCCCTGCCTACCTCCAGGCCGAGCACTCGCACTGCGCCAACGGCGCAGGGTCAGATCGAGCCGCGAAGCGGCTTTCCCTTCGAGTCTGAACGAAGTGAAGAATGCGGTGCTGCGGGAACAGTTAGCCTCGTTCGGTCACAAGCCGAGGTTCACCGACAAGCAGCGCCGCAGACTTGCCCGCGCCGCGAAGGGTATTCCTCGGCGAGTGCTCCGCAAACTCGGCACCATCGTAACCTCCGACACCATTCTCAGATGGTACCGGCGGCTCATCGCGAAGAAGTACGATGGCAGTCAACGTCGTAGACATATTGGCCGGCAGCCAATCGCTCATGAGATGGAAAACCTGATCATCTCGATTGCTACAACATGCACTTCCTGGGGCTACACGAGGATCCGTGGAGTCCTCCAGAGCCTCGGCATCACCGTATGCAGGAGCACAATCGCGCGGGTCTTGAGGGAGGCAGGCATAGATCCCGGCAAGCGCATGTCCTGGAAAACCTTCATCGAATCCCACTTCGGGTGCATCGCCGCCATCGACACCTTCACGGTC
>SKWY01000232.1 GCA_007128675.1 Deltaproteobacteria bacterium
AAAGCCCGCACCCTGTTTGGCCTCTCCTCCTCTCCCACCCCGATCCAATCCGTAATCCAGAGCGCCTGGGACTATGGTGTGAAGAGCGCTGGGTTGTGAACGGATACGTATGGCCTAGTCGCTATTACTCTTCCTGACGGACTCTAGAAGTTCCGCGTCGACGAGATCCTGTGGCCGTCCAACCGCGCGCTTGTTGACGATCAAGGCGTCGATACCGATTACCTGAACCGCGACACCTCCGTAGGTACCACCGATCCTATGCGACCACGCTTCCTGGAAGGCCATTCCTTCGACCTCGGTGAGTATGTCGATTCGGTTCGGGGGAACACCCATCTGATACACGTTCCCCGCGGAGGCGAGATCGTCCACGGACAGCTCGGTCAGCGGCGCCCCGAACGCGACGAGGGCGGACATTACTCGCCCGGCATTGTCCGGCGTGGGCTCTACCCACACGTCCAGATCCTTTGTGAACCGAGGCACCGCATGAAACGCCAGGGCATGACCGCCAACTACCAGGTACCTAGCTTCGGCGTCGTTCAATGCGGCAAACAGATCTCTGAAGTCGGGGTTCGCCGCCATCGCTGTCCCTCCAGGCAAGATAGTCGAGCGTCAATCCCCACACTGCCTCCATCCGCTCACTCGGCGTAAGCCGAGCCCAGAAATCGCGATCGAAGCTGGAATCGTTGCTCCGAAGGCTCCCGAGCCGAGCCCAGCCCCTCAGTCTCTGTTCTCGACGATCCACTGCATGATCCTACCTTACCGTCGCGGCGGATGCCACTGGCAAGACGATCCTCGGAGATGTGAACCAATCTCTGAACGCGTTGGCCGCGAGCAAGCCGACATGATTGGCCGCATCTTCCGACAATCGGAAGGCGCTGATCAGATCGCGGGCGCCAACGGCGCAGAGTCATATAGAGCCGCGTAGCGGCCTTCCTTTCGAGTCTCGGCGAAGCCGAGAATTGGCCGCCGCTGGCTGCAACCCTGAACAGAGCGTCTCAGCCGTTGCCTCTCCAGACGAGGTGGATGACTACCGCCAAGCTGAAAGCCCCAATGAATCCGGCGATCATGACGCCCAGCTTTCGAGAGTATCCCCGCGGCTCGAGCCACCCGGCTTCGTCCATCCTTTTGATAGCTGGATACATGCGCCAATAAGACGATAGTACCGCCAAGATCAGGGCTCCGACCGCAGCTAGTTGGGTGGTCGCGTTTCCGGTCGCTAGAATCAAGACTAGAAGAGCAACTTGACGAGAGAAACGTCCCCGAGGCGAAATGGCGTCGTTGCCTCCGAGCACTATCCTATCGATTTGAGTCGCGAAGCCCCCAGCAGCAGTTGCTACGAGCACACCGGATCCAGGCAGAGCACGTCAAGGAAGGAGTAGTTGGCGCATGATCTCGCTCCGCCCGAATACCTGCCTAGTGTGCCCTCGCCTCTCACTCTCCAAGCATTCCTTCACGACAACGCCGGTGATAGAGTCTTTGGTATGAGAGACTCGAAGCGCACCAACGCGCCGAGACACGAAGGAGTCGTGGACAAGACTCTGCTCGATGCCATCGCCGCCATGACCCCCTGGGAACGCATTCGCCATAACGATCGGATGCTCCGGACTTTGCGCCTGTTGCGTAATCCACCGACGGTCGAGGAGGAGGAAGGTGAGCTCGGATGAACTCGCCACACTGCTCGAACGGCTAGTGGAAGCCGGAGTGGATCTTGTCGTGGTAGGCGGAATCGCTGCGGTCTGCCAGGGGGCTCCCGTAACGACCTTCGATCTCGATGTGGTGCACCGGCGCACCCAAGAGAACGTTCGACGCATCATCGATGTGCTTGGAAGCGTGCGGGCGCACTACCGCGGCCGCCCCGAGCTTTTTCCATCCGAAAATGCGCTTCTGGGCCCCGGACATCAGCTGCTGATGACGTCGCTCGGGCCGCTTGATTTGCTTGGCGTCATTGGGGAAGGACTCGACTACGAGGCCCTGCTTCCGGACACGCGGAAAGTGGAAACGCCTGTAGGCGCGGTACATGTACTCTCGCTCGCGAGGATCGTAGATCTGAAGCGCGCTTCGACGCACGAGAAGGACCGCGCAATGCTCCCCTTCCTAGAAGCCGCGCTAGCTCGGCAGGGTGATGGCTAATCGGCCAGCTTCGTTCCCGAGAGGACATAGAGGACCGCGGGATCTATTGCCGGTCTTGCCGTCACTAACGCCGGTTGGATCCCGTCCTGTACCAAAGCCCGATCGAGACGTATTCTGGCACGCGGATGTAAGGACGCTATCCTCGATGGATATCGCCCCAACGGCCGGAATCTACCGAACCGAAATCAACGCCCCACCCGAGATAATGGTGGGGGGTTTGGGGGGAGACGGCTCTCACCCCAATAGAGGCCTGCGAAGCAAGGCCGGAATGCCGCCATTGTCGGTGCAACCAAGATCCGCAGATCGCCAATCGCCCCAACGGCCGGAATCTACCGAACCGAAATCATCGCCCCACCCGAGATAATGGTGGGGGGTTTGGGGGGAGACGGCTCTCACCACACTTACCGTCCCCTATCTGAACCTAACAGGCACGTATTTTCCGGCAGTTGCACCTTGCTAAGTTCAGGCCCTGGTTCAGACCGAGAAGCAGAAGGTTCAGACCCGCCTCTAGAAGAGCACGAAGGGCTGGAGATCGTCTTCGTGTACGACTCCTCCTAGCGAGTCGACGAACCAACGTCCGTCTTGATCACTACTTGCCCCCCGAACTCCTAATGGCCTCGAACCCTTCGCGAAGCTGAGGCCTGTCGTCAGGATATGCTTCGATCGAGTTTTGAGACACCGTGGGGTTCCCGAAAGATTCACATGACAGCCGAGCTTCCGTTGGCGAGCGCTTCGAGCACCTCGGTGATCCAGGCTATCGTCGTCCCCCATGCATCCTTAGCTCCACGGGTCGGGGGCGGTGGTTCCATGCTCAAGCGGATCGCAAGCTCGCTCAGTCTTTCTCGTGTCGAGTGCGCCTCCACTCGTCGAGCGGCCTCGGCCTTGGATTCGATAGCGGAAAGAGACAGCCCTTCGAGGACAAGCCCAAAAATCGGATTCCAGCTTGGGAACGAGAGGTTCGCGCCCTGCACGATCCGAAGCAGTGTCTCGGGGTCGACGAGCTTGAAGGTCAGTGCGTTTCGCTCCCTCCGGGAACGCGCGATGCCTGCCGCGGTCAGCTCCGAGAGGATTCGTGCGACATTGCGCTTGGAGTAGCCGTCCTCAGCCAGCCCCGAAGCCCGAAGCCACGTGTCATGTTCGGCCAAGAGCGCGGTCAGAACATCGGCGCGCGCGCCGACGCCGCAGAGCGCACGGAGCCGGAAACGAAGGAGAGCTGGCCGCTCTATTGGAAGTCTTAGGGGCGAGACCTCGGGCACGCGCTTCCATGGGCCGACGTTCTGGCGGATGGGCCACCTCACCTGGGCATGGGCCTTCAAGGTGGCCGACAGCCCGGCGAAGGCGACCTCGGCTCGCTCGTCGAGCGCTTCGGACAGGCTCTGAACCCGACTCATCGAGAGCCATCCTGCGTTTGCGACGCACCATCCGTAGACCTGGTCCCGCAGTCGTGGATCGAGAGCAAAGACGGCCGGCGATGTCACGATCAGGGGCTCGGGGTCGATTACAGCGCCTCCATGGCGCCGCACCACTCCCGATACGCCCATCTCCGACCACAGGCTCCAAAACAGATCCGTGACCGCTTTCTCAATCCGCTGCCGCGACCTAGACATCGGGACCCTCCATGCCCAGCTCGGCTAGGATCGGCAGGAGTAGCACGTCGCGAAAGCCCTCCGACGGGTCGTGTGTCCGGCACCAACGGGCTGCGTCCAAGAGTTCCTCGGCGGTGGGTGACAAGCGTCGAAGGTCAGCGAGATGTCGGCTCTGGTCGGGCCAGTGGTCTGCGGCTGCATAGAGCTTGAACGCGATCTGATCCTCGCGACCGGCGAAACGAACGGTCAGGCCACCGTACTTGCGCACGTGTACCCTGTCGGCGAAGCCATCGGGAAGGCCGAGGTCCAGCAAATCTGTGGGCCCAGGATTGAGCCAGTCATCCGCAAGGTCGAGGGCGCCGGCAACTTCGCCGACGGCTCGAGCCAGCTCTGGTGGGAAGGGACGGGCACGCAGCCAAAGATCGCCTTGTATGCGCGCCACGACGTCGAGATCCTTGGTAGGGCGATCGATTAGGTCGAGTAGCAACAGCGCTCCACCGCCTATGATGACGAGGTCGAAGTCTTGACCACGATCCTGGAGCAGGTCCCCAAGAGTAGAGAGCGCATCGACCAGGTTTGGGAATGACGTCGGCATATGGCGAATATAAATGGCCCGTAACGCGCAGTCAATTGTCTCGTCTTCTTGCGGCGAAAGGGCTGCCCCGTTGTTCTTGGTGCTGGGGTAATCTTTACAGACCGTCGTATCGCGCCAATGCGTTATGACTGCGGGATCTATGAAGACCCATGTGCGTTTGATGGTTTGGATCCCGCTTCGATTTCTGTCGACAGCATTTCTTCTGATCGAAAAACTATCGAGCTGCAACCCAGAGTAGGAGTGGCGACATGGGATGTCACCGAAGAGACGCTGGTGTTTCTTGGTACCTACCGCCTTCTCCATGACACTATGGGTGGCAGTAGACTACGCTATTTAGATGCAGTGAACATTGAGAACACCCCCAGTACAAATACGAAACGTAATTGGGTGTTGGTCTCAACCGACGAAGCATACTTACGAAGGCTTACACAGGCGAGGGTGGCCGAAAAGAGGGGTCTTAGCGGAAGCAATCATGTCGAACTCCATCTTGATGTCAACCGGGACGGTTGTGTCGATGTGGTTCTTGGCAAGCGGCTATTCTCAACTATAGAGCCATGTTCCACGACAGACTCCTTTGGCACGTTTGTCCCGACAGGCGAGGATCGCCACGACCACAGCGCACCAAGGTTTGGCGATGCTGGTAGCGAGGTATTCTATATTCACTGGGCAGGTGGGAGGATGTCCACATACAGCCTTCGTGGCCTTGAGCCTGGTTGCCCATAGAGCGCAGAGCGTCTCGCGTGTGGCGCGGCGTTGGAGCGCCTGCACGCCGATCAGCGGCGGGCTGCTTTGGGAAGAACCCGCCGCCGCACAAGGCTCGCAACGGAGAAACGTGCCGCGATCCGCAGGGCCGCTAGCTGCCGATTCCGCGCTCGCAATGGCGCGCGATGCAGGATTCGAACCTGCGACCTTTGGCTCCGGAGGCCAACGCTCTATCCAACTGAGCTAATCGCGCGTTCTCAGCCGCTTCTACGCCCCTCTTGCTCCAAAGGCAACCCTCTCGCTCGGGTTCCAAGTCCCCGAGCACACCCTCGCGAACGGACAAGAGCGCTCCGAGGGAGTCGCTTCGCCGCAAGCATCGCTCCCGTGCGCCCCTCAAACGCCCGGACCTCCCTATCGAATCGCATTGACACGGCTCTCGCCTTTTGGCTCGAATGGAATACTAGGCTGATCCAACCCGCTGGCTCGAAGGCGCGAGGACCCCATGGCAAGAACGCTGACTATCTTCATCATCTCGCTTCTTTTCGCCGCTGCCTGCGGAACGGGGAATGCAACAGCATCCGACGACTCCTGCAAGCTCGAGGCAAACGAGGACGGCACCTATACCCTCGCCTGCGGCGATGCCTCGGTGGTTATCCCCAGCCACATGGCCAATCAGCTCACAGAGCCATGCGTTTTGACCGACCACGGTGACGGCACCTACACCATCAGCTGCGGTGACGAGAACGTCCACGTGACCCATGCTCCAGAGGTGCGCTTCACAGAGCCACAAGAAGGCCTGACCGTCGCCGGCACCGTGCGCGTAGAGCTCGAAGCCTGGGCTCCGGCAGGTCTAGCAAGCTTGGATCTTCTGATAGACGGGACCGCGGCGGCTAGCTTTTTCGAAGAGCCTTTCGTCTTCCATTGGGATACGACGATGCTGTCTGGCGACCGCAGCCTCCAGGCAATCGTCACCGATGACACCGGCCGAAGCGCCACCCAGAGCATCATGGTCACTGTTCTTGCCCCGGTGAGCATCTTCAACCCTTACGCCGAGGTCGATTGGGTCGAGCACGGCCAGTACAAGGCCAACTTCCACACGCACACTACCGAGAGTGACGGTCAGATGAGTCCGGCGGCCAAGATCGACGAGTACTACTCCATGGGATACAGCGTGCTCGCTATTACCGACCACAACAGGGTCACCTGGACGTGGGATGATCACGGAAGAGACGCCGACGAGCTGGGCATGGTGGCTGTCCAAGGCAACGAGCCCTCGAGGCATCACCACATCGGCAGCTACTTCAACGACTACGGCGGAGAGAGCACCGAGCTTCACGACAGCCTCGAAGCCATTGGGCAAAGAGGCGGCCTGGCCATGATGTTCCACCCAGGAAGGTATGACTTCGAGACTTCCTGGTATGTCGATCTCTTCACCTCCTACGACTTCCTCGTCGGCATGGAGGTCTACAATCAGGGCGACCGATATCCTGGAGACCGGGCGTTGTGGGATGAGGTCCTATCGGAGTTGATGCCGGCGCGCCCCGTCTGGGGATACTCCAACGACGATGCGCACAACATCGGCCACGTCGGCCGAAACTGGCAGACCTTGATCTTGCCGGAACTCAGCGAGGCTGCCGTGCGAAGCGCCATGGAAGAAGGGCTCTTCTACTTCTCTTACGCCCCCACCCGAGGAAACCCGGCGCCGACCATCAACTCAATCCTGGTCGACGACGCTGAAGGCAGCATTACAATCGATGCATCTGGCTTCACGGACGTGCATTGGATCTCCGGCGGCCAGGTAATCCAAAGCGGCAGCCCCACCATCCACGTCCGCTCCTTCGACGGCTATCTTCGAGCCGAGCTCGACGGCCCGGCGGGCACGACGTACACGCAGCCCTTCTTCGTCGGCGACCAGGCACACGGAACGGTAATCCAACCTCGAGGAATGAGCGTCGATCAAGACGGTCTGCCCACCCAGTACTTCAACAGGCGGCCCACAATAGGCTCGGGGTGGTCCACGCGCGCCGTCCCCGGCGGCAACAGCAGTCATACGACCGTGGCGCATCTCGACAGCACGGTGCAGACGGTGGACGCACGCCATGATGAATGGGAGCCTCTTGCTCAATCCTCGACCTGGCCGCCCGCCGCCAACCAGATAGCGATGTGGAATACCAACAACACCCACGGCAACAAGATCCAAACCCGACCAACGGTGGTCGCGGCAACGCTCCTTCTGGCGACTCTTAGAAACGACACGAACCGGACAATCGCCGGTATAGAGATCTCCTATGATCTCGGCTCGTGGCTGCCGGAAGAGAATGAGCACGTCTTTGGACATCGAGTCTTTTTCAGTTTGTCTGGTGAGCCGGGATCCTGGCGCTCGATTCCCGAGCTCTCCTCCCGTTTCACGCCGACAACGTCCGAGGAAGAAGTGCCCGTCCGTGGCGTGCTCGATCTGGACAGCTGGGAACCAGACGCCCCGCTCTTCATTCTTTGGGCGGACGACAACGGCCCTGGTGGATCGACCAATACCGGCACTGGCCGGGAGGGTGCCTATACGATTGACGCTTTTCGGGTGCTCGACGTCAGACAGGAGAGCTAGACGGGCTTCGGATTGCCGGACAGTACCTCCCACGGCGGGTGAGAGGCTGAACGGCGACCGGCACCCTCTAGGACCTCGACGGGCTTACGAACCCGCCCAGGCCTCTTGACGATCCGCCGAGAGCACACGTTCCCCCGGGGGAGCCGGCAAGGACTTCCAAGCCCGCAACCTCAAACAAGCACTTGCCGCTCCTTCGCCTCCCTGCCATGATCCCTTGTCATGACGACCTCCCACGAGGCTTCCGCCCAAAAGAAAGCTTCAGAGGCCTCCATGGCCGACGAAGCCGCCATCGCCATTGCGGCGAAGAAGGCCAAGCGGCGCGCCGAAAAGCTCAACTCCATCTTGGATGTGGCAAAAGCCATGATGATGGAGCGCGACCTCGATGCGCTGCTCGAGCTGATTCTTCGGGAGGCCAAGAGGGTCGTCGAGGCAGATCGCTGCACCATCTTCATTCTCGATGAGCCAAGCAATCTTCTTTGGTCCCGAATCGCTCAGGGGCTCGATACCAAGGAGATTCGTCTGCCCGTCGGCCAGGGAATCGCCGGCTGGGTGGCCCAGCACAACGCCGTGCTCAACATACCGGATGCGTACGCGGACAAGCGCTTTCATCGAACGGTAGATCACGCCACCGGCTATCGGACTCGCAATATCCTCTGCGTTCCCATGCGAGGCGCGGGAGGAGAGCTCGTCGGATGCGTGCAGGCACTCAACCGCAGCGGCGATACCCCCTTCGATGATGAGGATGAAGAACTCCTGCTCGCACTCGGCGGCCAAGCGGCCGGGGCAATACAGAATACGATGCTTCACGACTCCATCGAGAAGCTATTCCAGGGCCTCGTCGAAGCCGCGGTAGTCGCAATCGAGTCCAGAGATCCCACAACCTGGGGACATTCCTCTCGCGTGGCGGACCTGACCGTATCCCTCGCCCAGGCTGTGGACGA
>SKWY01000274.1 GCA_007128675.1 Deltaproteobacteria bacterium
GCTTGGAGCTGATTCGATTGGAGACACGTGAAGACATGGTGTCTCTTTCGAGGAGCATATTGTTCGCGTTGGGAGCCCTCCCGGTGCTCCTGCTCGGCTGGATTTCCATGATGGCCGGATTGGTAATCCTGCTCCAACCGGTCTTGCCTATCGCCGTGACCCTCCTGATTCTAGGGGCTATCCACGTGCTTTTGGGCGGGACCGGCACCATCGTCTGCTTGTCCAGCCTCAAGTCTCAAAGTCAACAGGAAGAGAGCGATCTTCGCGCACCGACAGCAACCGGAGCCGGAGGCTCTGTTCAGTCTGGAGCACCCATGGGAGAACGCACTGGTGGATGAGGTTCAAATCGACAAACGAACAAGGCTGCGCCAGGAGATCTCGGAACAGCAAGACGAGCTGGAAAGGGCGATTCTCGAGCTTCGAGGCGTCGTGGAGAGCGGAATCGCAAGGTTCGACATCCGGCAACGCATAGCCGCGGATCCGCTTCAGTGGTTGGCGGGCGGATTCGTGTTGGGCCTCATGATGGGGCTTCGAAGGCGATGAGCGCTCGCCGTCTCTATCAATCATCAACAAGAGAGGACCAATGGTAATGGAGCATGGATCCAAAATGGGAGAAAGCCATCAAAATGGGCCGATTCCGGGCGAGCTTCAGGTGCGCCTTTCAAGACTCCGAGAAGGCCTCGAGGACTTCGATCAAAGAACCAGATCGCTTGTGCGAGAGCACCCCATAGCATCGGTCCTGGGCGCGGTGGCGGCTGGGTATCTGGTGGGACGGCTTCTCTCCGGACGCTGGTAGCATTACTTGAGGGAGAGACCATGGAGGAGCACAGCGGCCCCAAACCGGGGCAGGAAGAGGAAGTCATGAAAGACCGAACCGAACGAGTTCGTGGCGAAGGCAAGCAGATAGCGGACGATGCACGTGAGCTTGCAGCGGACGTGAACGAGCTTGTGGAGGAGGCCACCGACTTTCTTCGCGACCAGGCTATCCGAAGACCCTATGTAACCCTCGCGTCAGCCTTCGGCCTGGGATACGTCATCGGAGGAGGCGTGCCGCCTTGGGCCATGAGAGCCCTTTTCACCGTTGGCAGCAAGGTCATCGTCTCGACCATAATCTCCGAGCTAGGTAGAACCTCTAGTCCCGGCGAGATGGATCCCGGCACATCAGGCTGAAAAGACATCGCCGGAAGTTGTCGTTCCGGCCTAACGCTCAATACCAAACGAAAGTCATCGAAGAATGAGAAAGGAACCTGCAATGAACATGAAGGATATCCGTAACCTGGACAGAGACGACATTCTACGTGTCATCGGTTTGGAGACGCGCAGAACCGCTACGGACTACGTGATGCCGGCACTCGGCCTCTTCGGCGCTGGGCTTCTAGTGGGCGCTGGTCTCGGCCTGCTGTTCGCACCCAAGAGCGGCAGAGAGATCCGCGGCGAGCTGAACGAGCGCGTCCACGATATGCGCGAGCGTGCCGCCGCCGAAAAGGAGCGTCTTCAAGGCGAAGCCTGATTCGTAGAGCGATTGACCACCTCTACGGATTTAGTCGATCAGAGGCTTTTCGCGGGGTCTCGGCCGCAGCCGAGACCTTTGCTTCAGCGGTTAGACTCTTACGTCCACGCCAAGAGTCGACCGAATCTCTAGATGAACGTCTTGAATCGGCCGTCCATCGAGGGTGATGTGCGCCACGAATGTCATCGACTCGGCGCGGATGTAATCCGAGAGCTCCACATCGTCGATGGCCATCTCGATGATGCGAACCTGCCCAGGCGAGGTGATGCTGCCGAGCCTTTTGCGTTCCAGCCCAGGCGAATCCACGAACACTTCCAAGCTCTGGATGAAGCCAAGATCGCAGCCGAGTTGCACCTGGCACACCGGCTCCAAATGGACAAGCTCCAGGCGGGTCACTCGTATTTCTCGTACCCTGTCTACCGGAACGCCCTCATTCGAGAGCGTCTGCCGCACCTCACTGCCGACACCGGGCAGCGGCTCGGGTTGAACGCTGGAAAGACCTCCAGCCACGATAAAAGGGTAGTCGAGATCAACGTCGACACTAGCGGGGATGAAACCGCAGCCCCCAGAGAGGAAGGCAAAGGTCAGTAGAAAGATGGGTAGGCAGGCGCTCCGGGCGCCAAGAATAGACCGCCGATCAATCGAACCGAAACCCCTCATCGAGAGCCCTCCTCTTTGAAGTCTTCATCGCTTCGGCTTTGTGCCGAGCGGCAGGCATCTAGGACATATCGCCAGATAGGGTCGCGCCCAAAAGCCTCAGGCGCCGAGAAGCCCACGACCTGGCCATCCGCCAGGCGCAGCGCTCCTTGGGCCTGCTTCACGGCAGCCGATCTCTTCGTCCGTGGCAGCTTGTCGAGCTTCGTCGCCGCACAAATCCAAGGACGTCCCACCTCTTGCAGCCAGGCGGCCATATGGATGTCCAGCTCGCTAGGAGGCCTACGGGCATCCACCACGAGCACCACAAGAACGAGATCGTCTCTCCCAGTGACGTAGGACTCCACCATTGGGCCCCACCTCTGGCGCTCCGAACGAGCGACCTTCGCATACCCGTAGCCTGGCAGATCGACCATGCGAAGAGACCTTGTGGGATAGCCTTTCGCAAGCAAGACCTCGACGAAGTTGAGCGACCGAGTTCGGCCCGGCGTCGAGGAAACTCTGGCCAGAGCCTTACGTCCAACGAGGGCGTTGAGCAAAGACGACTTTCCAACATTGGATCTGCCCGCGAAGGCCACCTCGGGAGCTCGACCCTTGGGCCAGCCTTTCGGCCCCGTCGCGCTAACCAGAAACGTTGCGTTCTCAATCTTGATGCTCATCTCAGAGGTCCTCGCAAACCCACCGCTAGCTCATACATCGCTACCGAGTGAGTAGGGCCTTACAAGTAGTGTAAGCAAACCTAGAAGAAAAATCGCGCCTCCAACCACGGCTGGCCAAAGGCCAGGGTGACGGACTACGGCAACTATGGCCTCATCTAGCAACTCACTACCAAGGAATGTTACCGCGTGCGGCTTTCCTCTGTTCCTGTCGAAGTCGGGATACTCTCGAAAGACCCAAAAGGGCTCTTCACCCTCGAGAAGAGTTCCCTCTCCATCGCCCAGCTCGAGTCCGACTTGCCGCAAGAGAATGGCCTCGCCAAGCCCTCGAAGATCCTTCTCATGCCGAATGAGGACGAAGTGCACCGCGGGGAATGCCTCGAATACCTCTCCCTTTTCCACCGTCTTGATGGCCGCATCCATGGTCTCCAGATCCGTGATGGAGAGCTGAAAACCCCGCTCTTTCGATGACCTGACATCCCGGAGCCTCAAGCGCCTCCCACGGACGACTACCGGCTCATCCAGTACGAGTACGACCTTCTCATCCTCTGCGACAGCGACGATCCTATCGACATCAATGCTATCGACAGCCAAAGTGAATCCTAGCGGGCTTTGCCTATGCACCCCCAATGACGCCGGTAGGCGCACTACGTCTGTCTTTTCACCCGCGCGAACCAGCATTTCTCCCGAGATGGATAGACGTCTTTCCATGCCAATCGCAAAGAGCACAAGAAGTGCTCCCAAGACGACCAAGAACGCCCCTGCGCGCCTCGTCTTCCTGATGACCGGCCCCTCGAGGCCGCCGGTATCCCGGGGACCAGCGAGCCTCTCGATGAGCAGGGCCGTTACCGATACCAACGTGGCGGCAAGAAGCAAGAGGAGCCACCAAGAGGTATGAGGCTCGTATAGCTCGAAAAAAACATAAGCCCGCTCGAAGAGCGGACTCCTCGCCGCTAGAACATCGAGCCTCGCCGAGGCCGCCTGTCCCCTCAAGACGAAGGCAGCCATCAAACCCCCGACACACCAACCCCACAAGCAGGCGAGGCGATCGGGAACGAGTAGCCCTCGCAAAAGGCCTCTACCCACTCTCCAAGGACGCCGAACGGCGCTGAAGTAGCCGGCCCTATGCCCTGGATTCACCATTCCTGAAGTCCACCGTAGCCGCACTCCATCAAGGGAGTCTCATCGCGCACACGGCACCGTCCATCGACCTCGTCTCGAATCGCGGCGGTCCTAATCATGGAAGGACGGCCGCTTACCAATGGCGAATTCTTTCCCGGGCCTTCTCGTAGTCGAAGGGAACTAGCCTCGCCGAGTTGGCATCATGACAAACACGGCATGTCGCTTCATCGGGATCCCGCAACCCCACCAGCCGCGCAAGCTCGGAGTCCCGCATTACATACTCCGCGAAGTAATAGCGTCCCCCACCATGACATGTCTCGCATTGCACGCCTTTCAGCCCAGCCTCCCTAGATGGCGCGTGACACTGAAGACAGGCTTGATCCTCTCGATAGACGCCAACGAGCCTCCTTGCCGACCTTGCATGAGGGCCTTCATGCCACTTCTCATGCTCGGATGCATGGCAACCAGCGCACGTCAGGGCACCGACCTGCTCGCTCGTTCCCTGTGCCCCCGCAGACAGAGCAAAGACTACAACCGATACACCGAGAGCCAGTGGCAGGAGCGCACGCATCAACACAGTTCTAGTCGAAGTGCTCATCGCAAATCTAATCGCACAGCCTCCGGGCTCCGGTCAACGACGAGCTTGCCCCAATGGAAGCGCGGCTGATACGAAGCATCCATGTCGAAGAGACCTGATGGCAAGATGCTTGTCGTGGGCCTGACAGGGGGCATCGGCTCGGGTAAGAGCACCGTCGCTTCAATGTTTTCGAAGCGCGGCGCGACGATCATCGACGCAGATGCCTATGCACGAGAGGTAGTGGCCCCGCGCTCGGAGGCGACAAAGGAAATTCGAGAGGAGTTCAAAGAGAAGGTCTTCACGAAAGAGGGCCTACTGGATCGAGCAGCACTCGGAAAGATCATCTTCGAAGACGAGAAAGCTCGCGCCCGACTCGAGGCAATTGTTCACCCCCGAATAGCGAGCATGGTCGCCGCGCGGCTCGAGCAACTGAAGAAAGATGGAACCCGGCTAGTCTTCTATGAGGCGGCATTGCTCGTCGAGAAAAGCCTCCATGAAGACCTGGACGGTCTTTTGGTCGTTACGGCGCCTCGCAGGACACAGATACAGCGAGTCATGCAAAGAGACGGGTTGAGCGAAGACGAAGCCGTCGCGCGCCTGAAAGCACAGCTCCCGCTCGAACGAAAGATTGAGCTCGCGAACTGGGTGGTAGACAACAGCGGGACACTGGAAGAGACTGAACAGCAGGTCGCCGATGTCTGGAGAGCAATTCGCCATGTCGCAGGACAGAAGCCCGGCTTCTAGACGCCGTAAGGGTTCAAGAGCTAGGCAGAAGCCCGCACCAGCTGGCAAAGGCCGTGCTCATCTCGTCACGGGTTTCCCAGGTTTCATTGGGAAGAGGCTGGTCGAGGCTTTGGCCAAGACACAGCCGGCATCGAAGGTTCTTCTCTTGGTGCAAGAGAAGTTCGAGAGCGAGGCTCGCTCCTTTGTTAGGGCCGTTCAAAGAAGCGAACCTCTCGCGAATCTGGAGATCCTCATCGGAGACGTTGTGGACATGGATCTTGGCCTGGCGGGTGATGAGTACACTCGACTCATGGAAGAGGTCACCCACATCTTCCATCTGGCCTCTGTCCACTACCTAGGAGTGAGCCGGGAACACGCCCGTCGAGTCAATCTCCACGGAACGGTTCACATGCTGGAGCTTGCAAGGGAGTGCAAGCAGCTTAGCAGGTTCAACCATCTTTCGACCGCATTCGTCTGTGGAGATCGTACTGGTGTGATTGCCGAGGACGAGCTCCAGATGGGACAGCGCTTCCGCAACTTCTACGAGGAAACGAAGTACGAAGCCGAGCTGACGGTGCGAGAGGCCATGGCCGATGTACCAATCAGCATTCACCGCCCAAGCATCGTGGTCGGAGACTCACGAACGGGCGAGATAGACCGATTCAACGGACCATACTATCTGGGAATTCTGCTCGTAACCTCGCCTCTGTCCGTACCTCTCCCGCTCCCAGGAGACGGCGTTGCACCCCTCAACGTCGTTCCAGCGGACTTCGTCGTGGATGCGATGCTGCGTCTTGGAGACGATCCCCGGAGCGAGGCTCGCACCTTCCATCTAGTCGATCCAAACCCCATGTCCAGCCGGCGGGTTTATGAACTCATCGCAAAAAAGGCTGGAAAGCGGCTTCCTCAAGTGACCCTCTCCTATCGCCTTACCGAACGAGTGATGCGAATACCGGGGCTAGAGCGATTCATTAGGCAGCAGAGGCAAGCAGTCGAGTACGTGAATCATCTGGCGATCTTCAACAGCCACAACACCCTCGAGCTTTTGGATGGTACCGGTGTCCGCTGCCCGCCACTTTCCAGCTATCTCGATCGACTGATAGAGTACGTCCGTTCCCATTATCGAGAGCGCCGAGGCAAGATGGCTTTGGTGGAAGACTCGCTGGACCAGCCCTGAAGCGAAAATACACCACCAAAACGAGTCGTACGGTTCATGATACGACTATGATCCCCTCCTCGACGAGCCTCGCCAGTATGCGGCTAGTCTCCAGGCGACTCATACCGGAGAGGGCATAGAGGTCCTCGAAGGAAACCGTGCCGTCGATCTGCGAGAGCAGGTAACCGGTCCTGTTGTCCAGGCTCAACCAGACCACCTCGTCCGGTGCCACGGCAACGGCTGGAACTCGGTCCATCCGCCCGAGCTTGGACTCATACATTTGAACCAGTGTTTCCTGGTTTCGCACCTGGTACTCCTTGGCCTCTTCACAGTCCGGGCGCAAGGCAAGAGCCTTTTCGACAAGCTCTAGGGAGCCCGAAAAATCCGCCAGCTCGAATAGATCGCGTGCCCCCTCCAGAAGGCTCTTGAGCTCGTCGTTAGGATCCTCGCGGATCTCGTCCGAGGCACGAGGGTCCTGATGCGATTCGGCTTCGGGTCCCCAAGACGCCCCATCGTCGCCGGTCGCGTTGGAGGCAGGCAAGCCAGTTTCCCGGCACAAAAGGTCCAAACCCGGAGCATCGGAGATCTCAACAGTTTGACTCGCCGTTTCAAAGGAGGCTTGCGCCTCAGGTGCCTCGTGAAGCTCATCGGAAGGAGCCACGGCGCCCCCCCAATCGAAGTCCAACATATCGATGGTGTCCCAGCTCGATCCATGGGGCTCCCCCGCTGATCGCGTCGTGATGGCTAGATCCGGGAAGAGGCGCCTGGCGAACTCACGAAGCTGCACGCTCCTTGGAGAGGCCGAAAGCGCCTCCGTGACCAAGCGTCTAGCCTCATCGAGCCGGCCCCCTTCGAAAGCCTCTCTGGCCCGCGCCACGAGGACAGACACATCCCTATCTCCCGGCATGCTCATGCCACACTCGCAGCCAAGGATTTGTACACCGAAAGACATCTTTCGAGCTCGCCGGAAACCTTCTCAAGCCCTTCGGAATCATTGCTCGAGATGGCCACGCGCGCCCTGTGAGCGGCGCTCTCTGCTCGATCTACTACGTCGTTGCCAGCGCCGGTCGCTTCGAGAGCCGATTCGACTCGAGGAAGAAGCCCTTGCATTTCCTGAATGCACTTTTCGGCCCGAGCACGTTGGGACTCGAAACCGGCATCGCCGACCGCTGCCGGGAGCGGCGCCGCGTTCTGACTGGCGAGCTTTGCTATCTCCTCTTCCGACAAGCCGTGGCTCGCCGTAACAGTGATGGCCTGCTCCTTTCCCGTGTCGAGGTCCCTTGCCTTGACGCCAACGGTCCCATCGGCGTCGATCTCGAAGGTGACCTCCACCTCCACCTCTCCCCTAGGGGCTTCGCGCAGCCCGGTTAAAACGAACTCACCCAAAAGCTCGTTCTCGGCCGCTTGCTTGCTCTCCCCTTGAAACACCACGATCCTCACTTGGGTCTGATCATCTTGGACTGTCGTGAACACATGGGATGCCGATGTCGGCACGGTAGTGTTCGCGGGGATCAATACCTGAAAGAAGCCTTTGAGGATCATGATCCCAAGGCTCATGGGAGTGACATCCAACAGCAGCATATCCGTGCTAGAGGCGACTCCGGCGATGTCCTCGGAACGAGTCAGCAAGCTACCCTGTATTGCAGCGCCCAGCGCGACCACCTCATCCGGATGCACGCTCTTGCAAGGATCTCTTCCAAACAGCTTCGCCACGCGCTCTTGAATCTTTGGCATCCTGGTCTGACCACCTACCAAGATGACCTCATCCACATCCTTGGGCGATATGCTCGAAGCCTCGAATAGCTTCTCGCAAGTGGTGATCGTCCTGTCCACCAAGTCCTCGCATAGCTCCTCTAGCTTCTCGCGAGTGAGCGTCGCCTGGAGGTGAGTGTTCTCCGTGTTGTCACCAGATTGTATGAACGGAAGATTAATCTCGCTACTCCGAGCCGTGGAAAGCTCACACTTTGCTCGTTCCGCTGCCTCTTTGAGACGCTGCATCGCCATCTTGTCTTGCCGAAGATCTCCTCCTCCCTCACTTGCGAACTTGAATACGAGCCACTCGATGATGCGCTGGTCGAAGTCCTCACCACCAAGAAATGTATCACCGGAGGTGGCCCTGACATCGAAGACGCCATCGGCGATCC
>SKWY01000182.1 GCA_007128675.1 Deltaproteobacteria bacterium
ACGATGACCTTCTCGGGACCAACACCAACGTCTTCCGCTAGCAGGGTGATGTTCGCGAGTAGATCGTTCTTCGCGTAAGGACCCTCAAGAGGTGGAGGTTCCGGTGCCTCCCAGGCCACAGGAACGATGGGAACGGGCCAAAAGAGAAGATAGGCCAAACCTGCTCCAATTAACAGAAGAGTGTACTTGAGCATCCAGAGTCCTCAGTGGCGACTTGGTTTGTTGGAAAAAAAAAGGTATCAAACAATGAAAGCGCCTTGATGAGTTGTTGGTACTATTTTCCGACTTGTTCCGTCCTTGGGTTTTCCTGGAAGCATCTGAGCCAAGATAATCGTCAACAAGCAGTGTCGCTTCGTCCAACCCAGATGGGTTCGGGCTTAGCGGAAGAATGCTTCAAGCTGAAGGGACTCTGGGCATCTTTGATTAACTCTTGTACTGCTAATCCACTTTGATTGGAGGAACGGGCCAATGCTTCGGTATAAGTCATGGCGCGACATTCAGGGACACCGTGTTCATTAGGCCGGTGAGGCTGTTGGAATGCGAGAGGAACCTGAGAACTCACTAGGCTGGAAGAGTCCGACGAAGGACCAATCCTCGGATAGCAGGGTGTCGCAGTAGTCGCAAAAGATCGCGTCACGGTCTGATTGCGGTGCCGCACATTGGTGGCAGCGCTCAGTGGCCATGCCGCGGCTCGGGTTCGTCGTTTGCCCGGCCTTTCGCTCCAGTAAGAGCATATTGCTACGAAGCTGCCAGCCGCCATCTTCGGTCCAATACTTCCAGCGGAGGCGAAACCAACTCCTTTCTCTTTGACTGTCTAAATCGACTCTTGCTAGGTCGAGCGACACGATAGCCGCGCGAGTTAGATGACGCGTTGTCTCTGTTCCTCGTGCCTTCTCCTTTTCGAAGGCTTCGGGAGTGCAGTAGCGAGCAAAGCGGTTCGGCTCGCCCATTACTCTAGATTCGATCCATTTCCAAAAGACTAGTGAAGCTTTGTCCTCCAAAACCTGTCTGTTCAAGGCCCTGTCGCGATGCTTGAGTTCCGAAAGGCCCTCGATGGGCTTTCTTGGAGTGCGCTGTGGCTGCATATCCCTGGAGATCTTGAAGAGCACCCAATCGTGGGTGCCTGAGTTGAGGATCGCCTCACAGTGTGTGCAAGCCAGGGTGGCCGCCAGCTCCAACGGAGCTCCACAATTAGGACAGACTCCTTTCCGGGTCATGGCTTTGGTGGTCGCGTCGCCTCGTCTCGCGAAGGACCAGAACTCGCTGAGCGTATTCGCCTTGCTCGAAGTCCTGCCGGCTCTAATTGCGGTTTCATGATCGAGCTCGTTTGATACATAGGTGCCGCGCTCGGTAAGGCGAAAATGGACGTGGAGCATCTCCAAGTCATCGTCGCGATCGACCATGTAGATGATGTGAGATGTTACTTGGAAGGTGCCGGCATATCTTCGTTCAAGAAACTCGTCTACGACAGCTTTGGCGGTAAGGCGTCGCAGAACCGAGTCGGAAACGTATCGGTGTATGCCCTCGAACTCGCGCGTGGAGAAGGAGTTGCGAATTCTGCTGAAGGCCTGGAGGGCGAACTCGAGAAACTCCGTCCTGTCGAACCCAGGATCCCGAGACTCGAGTTCCGAGAGCTGCTCCTCGAGGCGAGTAACGTTGTTCTTCTCGAGAGCCCACGTTCGGGCAGCAACCTTTTCCATGAACTGCGCGCGTTTCTTGCGCGCAGACCACTGTTGGATAGCCAGTGCCACGAAGATGAGGATCCCGACGACGAAGGCTAGAGCCGAAGACTCCATGGCGAGTACCCTACAGGATTCGTTCTAAGGGTTGGCGGCATGTTTTGGCCCGGGTGAGAGACCTCATGTGGCTACAGTCAGCTCAAGGTCAATCTCGAGATCGAGCACCTTCGATATAGGGCATCCAGCCTTCGCTGCCACAGCCGCCTCTTCGATCTTGGACTCTTCAGCTCCCGGTGCCCTTACGAGGGTTTTCAGCGAGCTCTTCGTCAACGTAAGGTTCTCGAAGGTGATTGTGCTGGTAGTCTCTATCGCGGCCGGTGTGATCCCGAGCTTGGTGAGCTCACCGCTGAACGCCATGCTGAAGCAGCTAGCATGGGCGGCTGCGATCAGCTCCTCTGGGTTCGTGCCGGGTTCGTCTTCGAAGCGCGTGCGGAATCCGAACTTCTGATCTCTGATCGTTCCGCTGGCGACGCTGAAACTTCCCTCACCGTCCTTTAGGCCCCCATTCCAGGTGGCGTCTGCGGTTCTCTTCATTTTTGGTTCCTTTCGAATTTGTGCGGTGCCTTGTAAGCATACAGTGCAAGCTACTAGTTCCGCCCGAGTTCAAGTCAGGGCGCTAGACTAGTCCGGATCCAAGTGTGGCGCCACCTGGAATCAAGCCGCACAATCGAAAAGAGGTCGGTGGCAGCTCAATCTGATGTCCCATCTTTGGCCAAGTTTCAGCTCGAAGGACAGGCTGCCTAGCTGGACTCCCAAATCGACGCTAGTCCCACCAGTCTCTTGCTCTAGGGAGCGTCGACACGAATGGGCCTGTATGGCACCTTGGGCTTCGCATGCGTGCTACTGGGATCAATCACAGAGGGACACTGCGATCTCGTGCAGACGTTGAATCATGGCGCCAACACCTCCAAGGCGCGAAGGGGAAAGGCTGTCCATCAGCCTGGTTTCTTGAAGGCAGTACATTTCCATTTTGGCGACATGTGCTGGAGTTCGACCATCTACAAGAGACAGAATTAGGGCAAGAACTCCCCGCGTAATCTTCGCATCGCAATCACCCTGAAAGCGCATACGGCCATCGACCAGCCTGGCATCTATCCAAACTTGCGTTTGACAGCCGTTGATCAGCCGGTCTTCGGTCCGTAAAGAAGGATCCATGGGAGGCAGCCGGTCTCCAAGACCGATCAGATATTCATACTTGTCCAGCCAATCACCAAGAGCATTCATTCTTCTAATTACAAGGTTTTGCAACGGATCCACGGGCATGATCAAGCCCTCATTAGCACAGCAGCGCCCTGGCCATTTCAACAGCTGCGAGAAGGTCATCGATCTCTCTCGCAGTGTTATAGAGCCCCACACTCGCACGGATGGTGCCTTCGCCCGCGATTGCTCGCACGTACGGCTGGGCGCAGTGAGCGCCGGTTCGCACCGCGATTCCCAGCCTATCTAGGACCATCCCCACGTCAGTATGATGCGCCCCCGAAATATTGAAAGAAAGACTGCCGCAGCGGGAGTCTACATCACCGTAGACCATTACTCCGTCCATCGTACGCAGGCCTGACTCGAGTCTGCGAAGTAGCTCCTCTTCGTGTTTCCCAATTCGCTTGAGGCCGACATTGGAGAGGTATGCTAGAGCCGCCTCGAGGCCGAGAGCGCCAGCAACGTTCTGAGTGCCTGCTTCGAAGCGCAAAGGAGGAGCTTCCAGCTTACTCTTCTCGAGAGTGACGGTGGTGAGCATGCCGCCTCCCGACCTAAAAGGAGGCAAGGCTTCCAGCCACCGATGCTTCCCGTACAGCACTCCGATGCCGGTCTCGGAGTAGATCTTGTGACCAGAGAACACGTAGAAGTCGCAATCCAGAGCTGTTACATCGATCCCCATATGAGGTGCCGCCTGTGATCCGTCGATAAGGACAGGAACATCGTGGGAATGCGCGATAGAGATGATTTCAGGCAGAGGGTTCACAATCCCGGTAACGTTTGAGACATGCGTTACGGCGACAAGTCGAGTGTGGGGGTTCATGAGTCGTTCCATGGTGTCGACCTGCAAGCCTCCGGTTTCATCGAGCGGTATGACACGTATGCTTGCGGCGGCTCTTGAACACGCTAGCTGCCAAGGAACCAGATTCGAGTGGTGTTCCATTGCGCTGATGACGACCTCGTCATTCGGGCGAATGATGTCATCCCTAAACGCGCTGGCGACTAGATTTATGGAGTCTGTCGCACCGCTGGTAAATACTATCTCGGAAGAGGAGGGCGCATTGAGAAATTCTTGAACGCACACGCGGGCGTTTTCATAGTCGGTCCCTGCGGCTTGGGCTAGGGTATGCGCCGAACGATGTGCGCTGCTATTTCTTTCGCTATAGAAAGAAACGAGGCGGTCGATCACGGATTGTGGTTTATGTGTCGTGGCAGCATTGTCGAGATAGACCAAGGGTCTCCCGTGCACCGTTTGACGCAAGACGGGAAAGTCATCACGAAGCCGTTCAATATTCATGGGAGGCCTCGCCGATGCGTTCACCTCTTTGAATGGAGTTGTCAGCGTGACGACTCCACTCGTACCATCCGCCGTCGTAAACTGCGAGGCTTGGCCAGCCCATCAACCAGGCATTGAAGAATGCCTCGCTAGCTCGCCAGCCTGTGCCGCAATAGAAAGCGTTGAGCCTCTCTGGAACAACTCCGAGCTTGTACCAGGCAAAAGATACCTCATGGTACTCTCGGCACGTATGGTCGGGATTACGGTAGTTCTCCATGTGATATGCGTCGCTGCCACAGTCGGCAAACACCGATCCTGGGATGCACCCCTTCCTATCGATGTAGTTGTAGCCGCTAACCTCGCCTGTATATTCGAGCCAGCTGCGAACACTAATCAGGTTTGCGTTACTAGACGCTAGTATCCTCTTAGCCTCCGCGAGGCTCACGAGTAACTCTGGTCGTCCGGGGATGGGGCCTCCGAAATCACGAGCTTCGACCGGTGCCGCGGGTTGGCGTGTGAGCTGATAGCCAGCGTCTACCCAAGACTGAAGGCCTCCATTCAAGATTCTGACATCTTCCACGCCCGCATATAGAAGAATCAAAGCGCAACGCATTGCCCCAAGGTGTCCCGCGCTGCTTCCGGGAAAAGGTTCGTCCTTGCGCGGAAAGGAACAGCGCCCATAGAGCACCACAGTGCTGTTGCGCGTAATACCCAGGGCCGCGAGTGCCACCTTTAGCTCAGCTGGTGTTCGGCAGTTCCATGTACTCGACGATTCGAGTGTGTTGGTATCAAGTGACAGGGCGCCAGGAATGTGGCCAATGTCATAGTCGGCGGGGTTGCGGTAATGAGCGTGGCAGAGCACGAAAGGGCCGTTCTGGAATTCGGGAGCGCTTCCGGTCTCGATCAACTCTTTGAGCCAGGATGAAGACACCAATTGTTGATATCGAGGCAGCTTGTCCATCGAGAGCTTGGAATCGGCGGACCACTCGCGAATAAAACCATGATAGTAATAAATATCAATATATCCAGCTCTCTCGAATTGCTTGGCAATTCGCATGCTCTCCTGGGGATCGTATCCGTACAGGACAATCGGTTGATGTGGCGCAATACCCTTCGAGCGGACGATGTCTATCCAGTCGAGGTAAGAGGCCCACCGAGCTGGTAGACTGCGTGCCGAGAGGATATGTCCACCTCTTGATTCTCCTCGAATTTGCCAACCGTTGTAGGCCTCCGCTGAACGCACATCGACTACGGCTGTATTCCCCTCGAGGATTCGTTCGGCTAGTGCTTTGGTGGAGATTTCCTTGCTCATCAGTTTCAGAAGTCTCTGTTGTCGCGGTGAGTGATGAGCAGGTCGGCGAACCATTCGTTCTGATCCATGAAAACCCGCAAAACTCTCAAGCCATGCTTTTGCAAATGCTTATCGAGTGAGCAAAGACAGTACTTCCGGCAGATCTCTACAAGGATAGGCTCGCCGGGGACGACCTCAACAGATCGGTTGGAGACATCAGAAGAGAGACGGATTGCCTTGTCGAAGCGGGCGTACAGCTCCATTCGCTCATGACGCTTGTCGTATCTAGTCTTGAATTCGAAGCCGTTCATATCTAGCTCCAGACCGAGTTCGCGTTGGAGTCGCCGAAATAGGTTCGCGATGAAGGACGCTGTGACTCCTGCGCTGTCGTTGTAGGCACTTTCAATGATGCCCGGCGCCTTGATGAGGTCCACTCCAAGGAGAAAGAAGCCACCAAACGGCATCCGTCTATTTAACTGGGCGTAGAAAAAATCTTCTTCATCTTCAGAGAAATTGCCGATGGAGCTTCCCAGGAAAATAACAAGTGCGGGACCGATGCTCTCGAGAAGGGACAGGGCCATTTGGTGCTGTGCGTGCATAGGTAGGATCTGAGTTCGTGGATGCCGCATGGAGAGAGTGGTAGAGGCCATCTTCAGGGCCGTTTCGCTCACATCCACGGGAATATAACGGGCAGATCCGTAGCTGGCTTCGAACGCATCGATAAGGTATCTGGTCTTCCGTCCACTGCCGGCGCCGAGTTCCACCAAGGGAACAGGCCCCGCCAATGCTGCGATTTCGGCTGCATTCTGCATGAGCAGCAGAGCCTCTATACGCGTCAGGTAGTAGTCTGGAAGATTGGTGATCTCCTCGAAGATGCGGCTACCCGTGGCGTCGTAAAGGAGCCGATAGTCCAAGTTGGGAGATGAGCTAGACAAACCCGCTTCAACACTTCGAAAGAGGTTGTCACGAGTTTCGACAAAAGACTCGAGGATCCCCTCACGCAAAGGTAAATCTAGCTTGATTCGACGGCTGGTTGGGTCTTGGATTAGCATCTCTTCCTGCTTTGGATGCAGACGGTCGAATTACGCTAGGAGCGGCCGTCGAATAGTCAATCCCGAGTCGATGCCAGGGTTGTGCAGATCTCCTAAGTTCTGAATATTGCGAGGCCGCTTTCTCTGTAATGTAATGTCTTGCTTCCTCATTTACTCTGCTCATTAGGATGGCTACTTGGACTAATGGGCATTTTCCTTCGAATCAGGTATGATGCCTAGAGTGCAAGTGACTCGGCGGGGGATCGAGGAAAGCCAAATGGTGGGTTCGAACCAAAGGGCCAAGATCGCCTGTGATGAGAGTCCGAAACAAGAAGCTGAGATCTTTGCCCTGAGACAATCCGACTGTCCGCCGCCAGCTGAGGTACATGCTCGGATTTTGAGGCCGGCGGTGCTTTGGCTGCGTGAGCATCACGGTCAGTTGCTCACCGAGAGAGTTGCCGCTCGGGCCAAGCTCGATTTGGAGACGCTCGCAAATAGGAACAATCCGTGGATATCCCTGAGACAGTTCGAGGAGTTTTTGGAAGGGCTCTATGAGATCGCGGAAGACGAGCAGACGTTTCTGGATGCTTGCAGCTACCGCATGGATAAAGGGTACGGTCCCCTACGCTTTTTGATAGGCGCTTTGTCTCCAGAGACCGTTTTTCGACGCGCGGCTGATACTATGCCGCTAGTTTGCCGGGTTGGAAGATACGAAGTGGTGTCGACGGACGATGGGCGAGGGCGATTTCGCTACTTCGCCGAACGTGAGGAGTCTAGGCTGACCTGTCTTTCCAGGCAGGCACAGTGCGTTGTGCAGCCCACCCTATGGGGCATGCCCAAGGCACGTCTCGTTGAGAATGCCTGCGTTACCTGGGGAGATGAGTATTGCGAGTATGACATTCGGTTCTTTTCTGCCACGCGCTGGCTGCCGGCCGCCAAGGGTTTGGTTGGTGGCGGGCTGCTTTTCGTGTTGCTGGGGGTTCTTGGAGTTGGATCGGTGCCGCTTGGGGTGGCGCTCGCAGCCCTCGGAGGCAGCCTCGGCTATGCCTTAGAGTTCCGTCGTGCCTACAGGGCCAACATTACGATTGGCGCGGAAATTCAGGAGGCTTACGTAAGTTTGTCGGAGGAGGGCGCCGAGATTCGTGCTGAACTCACGTCGCTTCAGCAGCGCCAATTCGAATGGACCAATTTGATGGAGGAGCAAGTTAGAGATCGCACGACCGTGCTCGAGAACATGATTAGTCATGTTCGTGACCTGCGAGAGCACAGAGAGATGCAGGTGCGCGGATTTTCACACGATCTGCGTAATCCGCTCACCATGATATTCGCGGGCATCGACGAGTTGGAAAGAATTCACGAGCTATCCTCGCGGGATATACGGGATCTACAAGACAATCTATTGGACTCGGCGGAGCGAATGGAGGCCCTGCTCGAGGAAATGATGGAGACCGCGAGCGAGCACATCGGGTTTGTTCGCGACATGCCCGAGACAGTCTACACCAAGGGTATCCCAGAGCGAGTGAGAAGAAGGTTGAAAGCCCTTGCGCATCCCAAGGGTATTCGAACGAGCGTCTTCGTCACGCGAGAGGTTCCCGAGACACTGGAGATTGATCCGCTGATATTCGACCGAACGATCGATAATCTGCTCACTAATGCTGTCAAGTACACTCATCGGGGAAGCATCGTAGTCGAGTTCACTGCAAACCCAGCTTTTTTCACGGTGAAGGTCTCGGATACGGGCAAGGGCATCGATCCTAAGGAGATTCGCGATGTTTTCGACGGAGATGAGATAAGGCACCGGAGTTCTTCTGGCTATGGAGTTGGATTGTCCGTGGTGGTGCAGCTCTTGTCTCAGATTGGCGGGAAGCTCGAGGTGATGTCGAAGCCTGATGTGGGAACGACTTTCTGGGCGCGTTTTCCTTTGAGCCGAGAGGTAGGTTCAAGGTCAAAGACGAGCCCGAGTGACGATCGATGCTGGGATAACGTGCTGACCATTAGGGCTTTGAA
>SKWY01000492.1 GCA_007128675.1 Deltaproteobacteria bacterium
AAGAGGTCCCTTGACGAAACGAAAGACCCTCTTCCCCGTCGTGTGATCCTCTTCGAGAACATCGGTGCCGGTTATGTCGGAAGGCATGAGATCAGGTGTGAACTGCACCCTGTTGAAGGAGAGATCCAGTATGTCGGCGAGGGTTGAGATGAGCAGGGTCTTTGCCAGGCCCGGAACGCCGACGAAAAGGCCATGGCCTCGAGAGAACAGAGAGATCAAGAGATGCTCGACCGCTTCTTGCTGGCCGATGATCCGCTTGCCAATCTCTTTTCGAATCGACTCCCTGGCCTTCGAGAGACGATCCACCATCTCGACGTCGTCAGGTTTCTGTTCGATGCTGTCGTTGACTTGCTCTGCCGTCATTGAAGCGGTCTCCCGATTCGTGTGGGGTCAAGGTTCCTTCTTCCTATGACGATGTAGCCCGTCTGTTTCGAGAAAGGCAAGGGATGGGCTGCTCGCGCCTAACAGATCGGTTGGGGGAATCTATTCCCTGGCGCGGGGGGGCCAGTTGGTGGTGGATGGGGCTATGAAGCCGCGTTCGGGGCACTTTGCGGGCCCGTTTCGCTCGCCCTCTGTTTGGAGGGAGACTATCTCCCCAACCTCTCGCTATGCCGGCCGTGCGAAGCGGGGTACTATGCGGGGTTGGAATCGATCCTGGCGATTCGGGTCGTTTTACTCGCTCCTAGCGGTCGCAGGTCGGCACTGGGCGGGTTGAGAGGATCATAAGTCTAGTGGCTTTCCTCGAACGAAGAATTCACCTCATTACCGGTAAGGGAGGAGTCGGGCGCACGACTGTGTCATCCGCCTTGGCGCGGGCGGCCGCTCGTCACGGAAAAAGGATTCTTCTGGCGGAGATAGGCGACCAGGAGGGCGGCTACTCGGCCATCGGACGGCACTTCGGCGTCGAGCAGTTGATGCCGACGCCTCAGGAGCTGGAGCCCGGTTTGTTGGCATGCCACCTCTGGGGTGCCGCCGGACACGAACTCTTTTTGCATCGGATTTTGCCTGGCGCCTTGGTCAGAACCGCGTTGCGGTCGAAGGCTTTGGGCCGCTTCCTCCTTGGTGCTCCCGCTTTCCACGAAATGGGCGTGTTCTATCACCTCCTTACACTGCTCGAGGCCAAGGAACCCGACGGGAGCCCCACCTACGACATCATTATCGTGGACATGCCGGCCACGGGACATGCGCTCGCCCTCACCGCTCTACCCAGGATTCTGCTGCGGTTGGTTTCGTCTGGGCCGATGGCTGCCGCGGTGCGCCTTGGCTTGTCGTACACCACGAACCCAGACAAGGCCGCCACATGGGTAGTGACTCTTCCAGAGCAGCTGCCGGTCACCGAGGCATTGGAGCTCGTCCAGGGTTTGGAAGACACCGAAATGCCGGTTGGGGGCGTGATACTCAATCGCTATCCCGAGAATCCCTTCGATCCAGATGAGCAAGCCGCCCTTGACGAGTGGATGACTCTCAAGCCGACGCATGGTGAGCTTACTTGGCGTCGCCTTGCCTACTCTCGCCAATCGTCGAAGCGTCTTCAGGACTCACTAGAGGTGCCTCTCTGGACGCTTCCGGAGATAGACAATCTCGACGGCCGAATGGACGTGGCTCTCGCCGAGGAGTTGTTCGGGCTGCTGGAGGGTTCGCTATGAAGTCCACCGAGGCAGGGCAATCGAGTTTGCTCCTGGAGAAGCGCGTGCTCGTGTGTTGCGGGGCAGGAGGCGTGGGGAAGACGACTGTCTCCGCTGGTCTTGCCATCGCCGCGGCCAGGGCCGGACGCCGTGTGCTCGTTGTCACCATCGATCCCAGCAGGAGGTTGGCCGAGACGCTCGGCGTAAAGAGTAATCTGTCTCAACCGGTCTCATTGCCCGAAGAGAGCCTAACCAAGGCGGGGATCACACCTCCCGGGTCCCTTTTCGCCTGGGTTCTGGATCCACAGATCGTCAGCGATGGAGTGGTGCGAAGGCTAATCTCCAATCCGGATGATGCGGAGAGCCTCCTTGCGAACAGAATCTATCGTAACGTGACAGCCATGGTGGCCGGTATGCAGGAGTATGCCGCCATCGAAGCGTTGCACGGTTTCGTCGTCAACGACGCCTACGATCTGGTCGTGCTCGATACTCCGCCATCCCGAAATGCTCTACGGTTCCTCGACGCGCCGACGAGGGCTCGTTCGATCCTGGACTCTCGGGTGCTAAGCCTTCTGGTCCCGGAAGAAGGCAACCTAATCAGACAGTTCGCGACCCGCTTGTTCGAGGAAGTCCTGGATCTTGCGTTCGGGCGCGATGCACGAGTGGACATACAGAGCTTCTTCAAGCTCTTCGGTCGAGTTCTGGGGCATGCGAACAAGAATCAAGAGGCGGTTCAGGAGTACTTTCGAACAAAGAGAGTCGGTTTTCTGCTCGTTACTTCTCCAGCACGCGAGGCGCTCTCGGAGGCCTACTACTTCGAGAAGAAGACGCGAGAGGAGCTTGGTCTCAATCTATGTGGCTACATACTCAACAGAAGCACATCGTTTGCCTTGGATAGAGCCCTTCCCGATCCCAGTTCGTTGCCGGCGCAGGCACCAGCCGAGCTCCGCAGAGCGCTAGCCAAGCTCATGGGCGCAGCCGAGACCGAGAGAGATACGGCCAGGCGGCATGCAGAGCTGGCAGAGGAGCTTCGGGGGAGAAAAGAGAGTGTCTGGGTGCTTCCTGCAATGCCCACGAGCCCGACCGACATGGCGGAGCTGGGCAGCCTCGGCGATCTGTTGGGTGCTCTCATGTCCGATCCCGAGACGAAAAGGACTTCCACGAACCTTTCGGCCGCCCACCTTCCTGAAACAGGTTGTTCGTGCCCCTGAGTAGTCGGGGCGGGTTGCTGGGTTTTCGATGGACCAACAGCTTCGAGCTTGTATGCACGAGATCCTCCACAGGGGAGCCATGGCCCCTGTCCGCCTGGCGACATTGTGCCGGCAGGACCGGCCAATGGTGATGGTGGGGCGCTGGGTGACGTGATCAAGACGGGTGCCCATGTGGCAGAGAGCGCGACCCCTTGGTTGGAGCATCGGGAAAGACGAGTAGCTGCCGTGTGGCGCATCAACGGATGAAGAAGACGAGACTCGGCGAGTGGCTTACACAGGGTGAGAGCTTTGACTAGACTCACCCGAACAATGATCTTACGAGGCCCCGGAAGGAGAAGAGATCCTTCGCGCTCGTGCTCTCGGAAAACATGCCCTCGAGCTGTCGCGTCACGAAATCACCCCTTCTGGCACGGCTAGCCAGGAAATTACAGATGAGGGGCCGGGCCAACCATCTTTGAGCCGAATGGTAGGCTTCATATCTGTCGACGTACATTCGGCGAAAACGTGTCTCGTAGACTTCGCCGGCGCCATCGGTTCCTCCTTGGTGGATGACGGCTTCGGCGGCGATCAAACCGCTCTCTAGAGCCTTGCCGATCCCTTCTCCAATGTAGGAGTAGGTCAGTCCAGCCGCCTCTCCAAGCACCATGAGTCCAGGTCGGTGAAAGAGCGCGCCGTCCATGTTGCATCTCAAAGGCGCTCCATTCAATGCGCCGGTTACTGTCCCGATCGCGATGATCTCCCTGGCCGGCTCGAACTTCTCAACGAAGTCTTGCCATAGTGACCGCAAGGTCGTCGAGGCGGGTTTTTCGGAGTCGAGAAAGCGTCCCACCCCAATGTTGAAGACTCCGCCTGGACCTGGGAATATCCATCCGTAGCCGGGGCTAATTGACTTGTCATAGGCAACGCATAGGTGATTGACGGATCTGGCATAGGTGTCTGGGACCTTGTAGTAGGCCCGCATCGCCACGGCGCTCGGCGCTCTTCTCTTAAGCACGCCGAATTTATGCAGCGGCCCCAGGGAAGCCCCGGTAGCCAACAGGGTGATGGGTGCGCGAGCCTTTTCTAGGTGCCTGCTCGTGGAGTCTCGAAGGACGGCTCCTACGATCCGTCCATCCTCCTCGAGCGCGTCCGTGGCGCGTCTGTGGGGTGCGAAACGTGCCCCCGCCGAGACGGCTTCTTCCAACAGAAGAGCGTCGAGTGTCGAACGCGGTAGGCAAGCGGTCTCACCCCGGAAGGTGAAGTATGTTCCGTTCGGGACGAAGATGCGAATGGTATCGAGCCGCAACGAGGCCCTTAGCACGGTCTCCTTGAGGCCTAGGCTTTCCAGGGCCTGCAGCGCATCCGGTATGAGGCCGTCACCGCAGACCTTGGCGCGGGGAAACGAATGCTCATCGATGAGAAGGACGTCCACATCGGCACGCGCGAGGGCTATCGCTGCGGCGCATCCGGCCGGACCGGCTCCGATGATCAAGACTTCCGCATGATTGGACGACATCGGTGCTCTTGAGTGCTCTTTTCGAAAACGAGGAAGCGCTGGGTTAGAAGATCTCGTTCCACGGGGGGTTGCTGAGGATGAAATCCGCGAAAGTCGCCAAGTTGACGTTCTGGACGTCCTCAATGCCCTTTCGCTCTGCTTCGGTCAGTTCGTCGATGAAGCACGTCGGATCCTCCGCCAAGACGTCACCATGAGTGTAATAGGCAAGAGCTCTGCATCCACCGCACGATTGTACGTACCTGCAGCGGCCGCATCTTCCCTTGAGCGTCTTCCTAGCTCGAAGCTCCGTGAGAAGGGGACTCTTCTCTAGAATGTCTCGAAGCGGAGTTGTTCGTACATTTCCGCAAACGGCGTCGCCGTCCAAGAGGTGAACGCAGGGCGCCACATCGCCCTCGGCGGAGACCCCCACATAGCTGCGTCCTGCCTGGCATCCCAGATGCTTTATGGCTATCTTGGACTTCAACCAGTGGCGTTGGTATATCTTCGGTGCGGCCACGAACGGGACGTAGCTGATATAGCTTAGCGGGCTCTCGCGTAGTGCCGGATGGATCGTATCGCGCATTTCGCATCGGTCGAACATGAGTGACCGGTGAGCGTCACCGCCACCTCGAGGGACGAAGGGAGAGCGCAGGACGGGCCTGTTGTCTCGGGTAGCGAACTCGAGGATGTCACGCAGATCATCCATGTTCGAGCGGGATATCGTGACAACGTAGAAGTATGGCACGTCCTTGGATTGGCAAAGCCGAGTCTTCTCCTCGAGCTGCTCGATCGCACCGTCCCTGGTCAGCACGTCATCCCGTTTCGTTACGGCGTCGAGAGAGAACACGAGAGTTACCTTTTCATTCGTGGCTTCTCTGATGTCGGTCAGAAGCGTCTCGTCAATGGCCTCACCGTTGGTGTTGATGAACGACCATTGGTCCAGGCTGGCGTTGTAGGCGAGCAGCTCCCTTGCATCGGGCCTCAACAGAAACTCGCCGCCGGAAAAAGCAATGGCGCTCTTTGGGGAGTACTTCTTCACCTCGTCAATCACGAGGTGCTTGGCCTCATCGGTGGAAAGCTCTCCGGCGAACGACTCGTTTCGCCTCTTGGTCATGCAATAGGGGCAATCCAAATTGCAGCGTCTAGTGGTCTCGAAGTAGCAGAAGAAGAACCTGGACATCGTATGCCTTCCATGAACCAATCAGTCGCTGGGTTCGAAAGATGGTGTTGCGAGAATGCGCGGTCATTGTCTGGCTGTCCGTCTTTGAAAACGATGGTTGAGACTACTGCCGGCGGAAGCCGACAGACGTATGCCGACTAGCTATAGCACCATCCGAAGGGCGCTACTTCTCCAATTTTCCTCCAGCGGCTCGAGCCAGCCTGTCGTTTATTGTTTCGCCGAGCCCGTCAGGACCCATGAGACTTGCGAAGATGACCTTGACGCCAGAGTCGTCGAGGTTGCGGAGGGCGGCGAAGAGATTTTTCGCGACAATATGCGGTGAGCTTCTCGAACCGACTACTTCTACTCGTACCGTTCTTGGAAGGTCCGAGAGCAAGGGCTCATCCTCTTCATAAGCGAGAATACCTACTGGGCCTTCTGTGGAGCTTGCAGCCGCCCGGACCGCCCTTGACATGGAGGGGACGGGGCCTTCATCGGAAGAGGATCTGAACAGCCTCACGGGCGCTCTTGGGCTGTAATGGCGGGATAGGAGGCCGGGTGAGACCGTGGGTTCCACAGTCTCTTCCCAGTCGCTCTCTCGGATCCTGACCTTTTGGCCGAGCACGGACTCGATCTTCTCGCGACATGTGCCGCCTGGTCGCAGAATGATTGGTGAGTCTTCTTCTCTGGCGTCTATGACGGTGGACTCTACTCCAACCGAGGTTGGGCCGGCATCGAGCACTGCGTCGATTCGATCGCGAAGATCGGCTAGAACATGCTCGGCGGATGTTGGGCTTGGGCGGCCGAACAGGTTGGCGCTCGGCGCGGCGAGTGGGGAGCCCACCGCGGATATCAGAGCGAGGGCAAGCGGATGACTTGGCATGCGAACCGCGACAGATGGCAGCCCGGCGGTTGCAATGTCCGGCACGGCAGTGGATTTCGAGAGGATCACCGTCAAGGGGCCGGGCCAGAGCCCTTCGGTTAGTCTTCGTACGGCGGCTGGCACTTCCAACGTCAATTGGTCGAGCCAGCCCGGATCGGCTACATGGAGGATCAAGGGATCCTCGAAGGGGCGCTTCTTCGCCGCGAAGAGCCTCTCCAGGGCGCGCGGCTCTAGGCCCAAGGCGCCGAGCCCATAGACCGTCTCGGTGGGAAATGCCACCAGCCCTGCTCCCTCGAGGAGCCGTGCGGCCTCGAGGATGGCCCCATCTTGGTCGTGGGCTACATCTATGCGACGGGTCGTCATGGCTGGCGGTATACGCATACGCGTCGCTCGATGCCAGATCAATCGTGAACACGACGGCCGATCTCGTGGCCTCTTCTGGTGTCCCAAACTCTTCCTCGAGGTTAGTCCCATTCGTTGGCGAGGGATTGGTGACGATGCGTGGATATCTTGCTACCCGTGCCGGTGGAGACGAGCAAATGAGCGCTTCTCGAGTAGATGGCCGGCTTCCGTCATTCGAGGCCGGCTCTCTCGTCACGCGAGAGAAGCAGCTGAACCCCTTTGTCGATTACGTCCAAGGCGTCCTCATCGAAGTATGCATGCGCGCTCTCACCCCTACGTGCCGCCAGGGCTTCAGGCACCTCTAGATAGCCCATATATCCGTCGGAAAGAGAAACGGTACGTATGCCTGGAGCACTCTCCCAGCGCTTCGCCAGTTCTGACACGACCTCTCCAGGTAGAAACAAGAGCCCAGAGTCTCCTATACGGACAAGGGTAATCGAGGTGTGTTCAGGCGCGAAGCGGGCAAGAATGTTACCCGCAATGCCGGAGAGAGCCGGCGGCGCGATCATGGCGCCGCTAGCCGCCGGGAGTCGCAGATGGGCGGATTGTGGCTCCAGTGAGTAACGCTCTGTCATCTCCTTCTGCGCGGCCGTCTCCTCGAGCTGGACAATGGCGCTGGCGACTGCTCGGCCCGCCGCCTTCATCCTGCCTTCCGGTGCACTCAAATCGAGGTCGGCAGACTCGTGAATGCCCATATCCTCCAGGCTGAAGCTCGCGGGTCTCTGATCTCCCACGGCGCCTTGAAAAAGAAACGTTACCCCATCGAGCATACGTGCCGTCTCGCCCGGCCATCCCGCGGAGAGGCGCCGGTCTCGATGGCCTAGAAATGTTGGATGACACGCAAAGACCACTAGCCTTGCGAGAGTCTCCTTCTCGGCGCGAAGGCTCCATACCTGTAGCCGGCGATCAGCTTCTCTGTGCTCGTGCCGGTTCTCACAGATCGGTGGGCCTTCGCCTTCGGTCACCCACAGATCCACGGGGATCATTCCCTCTATCGCTTTCTCGGCCGCCTCGGCCGCCCGTAAAGTGAGTTCATCGGTGTAATCGGCTTCATAGCTTCCCATGCCGGCCAATGAAGCGAGCCTGTTGTTCCAGATGCCGCCAGGCCCTGCATGTGTATGAGTAGCTGTCACCACGACATCGAGAGGCTCTACTATTCTTTCGAACAACGACAAACGAATTTTTCTGGATAGCTCATAGGGAATCAGGGCGGTATCCACGTTGATGATAACGATGGGTGGCCCGCCGGAATCTAGTGAAAGAGCCAGCGCCCGAACATGGACCGGATCACGAATCGACTCGAACTCTCGCCCCCGCCGTGCCGCGAAACCGGCGAGGGGCAGGGGGCTTGTAGGAGTGATATCGATTTCGGCTACACCAGCGACGAGCCCTCCCTCGATGGGGCTGCTTACCACCGAGGAGTGGACGGAGAGGACGTCCGGAGCTCGTTTCGGACGCCAGTCTAGAGACAAGAAACCGAAGCAGCCGCCAAGGGTCAAGAGAAGGAGCAGCAGAAAGCGAAGAAGTGGGCGAACCATCTCCTCCATACTCTACAGGAGTTTCCAGCGGCCCGTACGATAAGACAGCAAGAAGGGCTACTCTTCAAGGATGGGATGAGCAAGCGCCTCGGTGCCAAGACTCGAGATGGAGACGCCAAAGTGTGGGCTAATACTCCGGAGGTAGCCTTTTGAGCTCCTCTGCCGTGAAAACGGGCCCATCCTTGCAGACATATACGGAACCTACATTGCAGCGCCCGCATTTTC
>SKWY01000501.1 GCA_007128675.1 Deltaproteobacteria bacterium
CCGAGGGGCGGAACATGGAGCGCTTTCGCTTGAAGGGGGATCTGGCCAGCGCGGTAGCCGCGCTGGAGCGAGAGATGATTCAGGAGGGTCTCGTTGCAACTCACTGGAACAAGACCAAGCTTGCAGAACGTCTTGGTGTCTCTCGAACTACCTTGATCAAGAAGATCAAGGAGTATGGGTTGAGCAATGCCAAGAATCCCCTGCAGCATAAGGGTTGATCTGTCGCTGCCGTTTTCGGCGCCGGGTCTGGCCTTTCAGCTCCCTGCCTTGGAAGCCCCCTTCCCCGGATGACGTCTACAGGGAGATGTTCAGTTGTCGGCGTAGCTCGTAGTAGGCCTCACTGGAGAAGAAACGAAGAGCCTCCTCGATGGCGGATACATCGCGAAGAGCGTCGATGTCTCTTGCATCGGTCTTCCCCGCTTCTTTTGCAATGATGCCGAGTCCCGTCTCCACATCGGCAGAAAGAAGAAGAGCCGCTCGCTCGGATGTGCGAATGACCCCGGTACGGAATCGATCCAGGTCGATCGGCTCCTTGTAGTCAGCCAAATTGCTGGCGGGCTCCTCGAGCGCCTTTTTCGCTCTCCTCGCCATGGACTTCCCACAGCGTTTGACGAGATCGAGATCATCCGGGGCGCCAAGGCCCTTATAGCCTGGGACGGCGACCTGGACCGCGGCCTGGATAGCGGCCGCAAGTTCTTCGCGTTCTAGTTGGAGGCAAAGATTTGTGCTCATGACCAGGCGGCAAATCAAACGCGAGAGCAAGAATCTCTGTTGTCCCACCGAGTGGTTTCGAATCAAGAGCGGGCCAGCCACGAGAATCGGTGGATCGGCTGCATAAGCTTCCAAGGCGTCCGGAATCTCGTCGGATCGATAAAGTTCGAACTCTAGTCCGCCAAGACTTCTTGCCAGTGAGTCGCAGATCTTGCGAAGAGGAGAGGTGTCCTTGGGTGTCAAACGGTTCGACTTTCCAACACTGAATCCTTCGAGGTTGGGCGGATACACGCGAGAGAGCTGATTGCCCATGACCTCCAAGACCTCGGCCAGCGGGCCACCCGCGTCCTCGTGACGCAACAAGGAATCGATAACCTCCTTGGATAGGGCTCCAGTCGGTTCGGCGGCAGCACGCTCCTTATGGTCGCTGTAGAAGAAGGTCTCTTCCTCGGTGCAAGCCTTGAAGTAATGGAGAATGGCGGTTGCCACCCAGGCCTTTTCAGTTTGCTTCTCCGCCGAGAAGAGCTGGAATAGGGCGTGATAGCTATCAAGGCGGAAGGGATCGATTTCCAGCACCCTTTGGTGCTCTTCGATCGCGAGCGGCCGCGATGACGGCTCCTTTGCCAAAAGATTCGCCAAGGCGATGCGAGGCTCGATTTCGTTGGGATTGATGTCCAGGGCGGCTCGATAGCTCTTTTTGGCCTTGGCGGCGCTATCCAAAGGACCTGCTTGCAGCTCTGCCAGACGTATCAGTAAAGGGTACGTCTCCTCGAGACGGCTTTCGGGTGCTTCTTCGATGAAATCGCCGAAAGTTCGAGCTAGCGCCTCCCAGTCACCGGCGGATTCATGGAAGGATCCGAGCCTGTGCACGGCCTCGATATTGGTCGGATCGAGCATTCGCACATACTCGAGAGTCGAAATGGCGGCGCCAATGTCATTTCGATGATCTACCTGAATCGTCGCAAGCTCGAGCAGAGTCGGCATTCGAAACTCGGTCCTCTTCTCGGCTTCGGCAAGCTTTCCAAGAGTGCCGACCGCCGCCGCCCAGTTGCCGGATGCCACATGGATATCCGCCAGGCGGCGCAGAGCCTCCTTGTTCTGGGGATCCACCGAGAGGACGTCGTTGAGCCAGGCAACCGCTCTCTCCGGCGAGCCGAGATGCTCGTGATGGAGCATTGCCAGCCGAAGACGGTGAGGATTCAGCGAAGATGGTTCGCCGCCCAACTCGATGCGTTGCTGGGCTAGAACGGCGGCCTTCTCCCACATTTCTAGGGAGAGGGCGAGGTCCGCGCCCAGCTCCAAAGCCTCCTGGGATTTTGGAGCCGACTCCAATGCCTTCTCGACATGGGAGAGTGCCGCCCTCGGATCCGATAGTGGCCCTGCATGGATGCGTGCGGCCGCCATTCGAGCATCCGCCTTGATCTTGGAGTCTTGAGAGATGCCGGCCTGCCAAGCATGTACTTCGGCAAGCTCCTTGTAGCGGCCCTGATCCTCCAAGAGGGCGCACAGACGCTCATAGGCTCGCTGCTCTCTGGGGTTGCGCTCCAGTACCTTCTTGTAGTTGCGTTCGGCGCCAGAAAGGTCCTTCAGATGCTCTTCTCGAAGCACGCCAGCTTCGAAAAGAAGCGCAACCGAACGTTCCGGATCTCGAGAGACCTCGCCTTCTCGTTCGAGGAGCAGCTGAACCTCCTCCCACTTCTGGGAAGAGGCCAGCGTGCGCTTGAGACCTCGGATCGCGGGGAGATGATTCGGCGCAAGCTCGAGAGCCTCTCGGAAAGCCTTTTCGGCGGCATCGAAGTCGTGCAGATCCTCCGCCTCAAGATCTCCTATCCGCATCAAGAGGGCCAAGCGAACATCATCGCCACTGGCAGACTCCAGCTTCTTCCGACTGACCTTTGCCAGCATCCTTCGGTCCTTGGCCCGCCGGGCGCGAAGCTCGGCCATTCTGGCCGCCGCCGGCAGCTCCGGGGCCAGCTCGTAGAGGCGCTGCCATAGCTCTTCTGCCCCAGCGCCTCCGGCAATCAGGTGTTCCTGAATGAGCGCGGCGGAATGTAGAAGGGCGGTCGCAGCGTCTTGCGACCCGGCATGCTCCGCCATGGCGATTCGGGTGCGAGCCGCTGCTTCGTGTTCCCCCGCTGCCGTGTAGAGCATGTCCAGAGCCGCAAGTGACAGTAGATCCCCGGGCTCGCTCTTCACAACAGCTTCGAAACACTCGCGAGCCGCCCCGGGATCATCGAGCCGTGCCAGGTAGAGCAAACCGAGTCTTCGACGAATGTCGTGCGAGCCGTCCTGTCCGCCTCCATCCAGGGCTCGACTATAAAGGTCGGCAAGCTGTTGCCAGGCCCCCGCTGCTGACCTGAGGCGCGCTATGGCGCGAAGCGCGGGGCGATGGTCGGGCTCGAGTTCTAGGGCTTTTTCATAGATGGAGCAGGCGGCCTCTAGGTTCTTGATGCGCTGCTCCAAAATCAGGCCTGCTCGAGTCAAGATGAGGGCCTTCTCAATGGAGCCCTCGAACACCTCGGCTTGACTGCGAAGACTCTCGACAACGGCTTCCCAGTCGCCTCGTCGTGTATAGATGCGCTCTAGCGCCCGCAAGGCGGCAAGTGATTCGGGATGCTCTTCGAGCACCTCTTTGTAGGTCGAGATTGCAGCGTCCTCATCGTTCAGGCGACGCTCGTAAATCTCTCCGATCTTCATCAAGATGCTGACCAGATGGTCCAGGCTAGTCGTAACCTCCACCTCCATCCGGTACATATCCACCAAGGCTTGCCAGCTCTTGGCCTGCTCGCACAACCTTCCGAGGGCTTTCAGCGCCGGTAAGTAGTTTGGCTGCAAAGCCAGCACCCTGCAGTAAGCAGCTATGGCACCATCGCGATCCTCGAGGCGTTCTTCGTGAAGCTCGGCGACTTGGTGGAGCAAAGCGATGAGCTGCCTTTGATCCTCCACCTGACCTGCCTCCTGCTCCAGCACGCGAATCAAATCCTCGAAGCGCTCTAGCTTTCTGTAGAGACGGGCCAGGCTCCTCAAAGCGGGCAGATGGCCGGAGCGCAAGGATAAAGCCCGCTCCCAGGTCTCTGTGGCGGCGACGAGATCCTTCAACCGTTCTTCTTGGACTCTGGCGACTCGATCGAGAAGACCAACCTTCTGATCCAAATCCTCCGTCTCGGAAGCTTCGGTCTCGAGCAGCGAGATCATGTCCTCCCATCGTTCGGATGCTTCATATAGCCGGGTGAGAGCCTGAACGGCCGAAAGATAGCCAGGAGCCTCATCGAGAACTCTTCTCAAGGTCTCTATGGCGGCCTCGGAGTCGCCGAGGCGTTGCTCCTGGAGCTCGGCGATCTTGAATGCCCGGTTGGCTCGTTGGGTCGCATCTCTGCTGCCGGCCATCTCTTGCTCGAAGGTCCAGATCAAATCCTTCCAGCGCTCGAGGCGATAGTAGAGCTTTCCGAGAACAGAGAGGGCCACAGGATCTCCTGGTCGAGCATCGAGGGCCTGGCGGTAGGCCGCTACGGCCTCCTCGGAGCGCTCCAGCTCCACGAGAAGGGAGCCTAGTCGCAGCTGAATCTCGGCCAAAGCTCGGCGATCTCGGGTCAACTTCACCTGGGCTTCAAGTACTTCCACCAAAGGCTCCACGGCGCCGGCAGCTTCATAACGCAGAGCAAGACTGGAAAGAATGCTCGGATCGTCGGCAATCTGTTTTCTGCCTTCCTCCAGTAGCGCTATTGCCCTCTCGTCCTGGCCGAGGCATTCCTCGGCGACACGAGCGGCCTCCAACCAGGCCGTCGCCGCCTCTCTTGGCAGGGTGGCTCCAACGGCCTCGGCCTTTAGTACCTCGATTCGAGCATCATGCTCTTCAGCCTCGGAGAGAAGCTGATCAAGGGCCGTGAGGGCCGTCATGTGCCCCGGATCCTTCTCTCTGGCCTTTTGAAAGATCTCGATTGCGCGGCGGGACTCGCCAAGACGCCCAGCGTAGAGTCCGCCAGCTATACACAGCAAGGCCACCTCGAGACGGGATGAGTCCGTGGCCTCCGCCTCCCGCACACATGTCTTTGCCAGGCGCTCGTAGTCTCTTGAACGAGCAGAAAGGCCCTCCAAGTACTTCAAAACCATTAGGCGAGACGGTGCGAGCTCTTCGACCTGCGCTAGAAGGGCCACGGCATCCGATGAGCGATCGAGGCGCTCGTGAAGCAGTACTGCTCGTTCGAATAAGAGGTCCGCCTTCTCGAGAGGATCGTCGGTGGCATCGGCTTCAGCCTGCAGGAGCTTTGCCACCATGTCCCAGTTGCCCACGTCGGTGAAGAGATGGCGAGCTACATGTATGTTGGGTCGCCAGGTGGGATCGAGCTTGAAGGCGGTCTGAAAACAGACCGCCGCTGGTCGAGTGCGACCCAGGCGGTCCTCATGGATGAGGCCGGCTTCATACCAGAGGGGTGCGGCGGATTTGTCCCCTCCCAGGGCCTTGGCCTCGCGCTCGTACCCGGTGACCACATCTTCCCAAGGCTCTTCATCGAGACCAAAATCCCAGGATTGCTCGCTGCTCGGAGGTGACACGTTGCTCGAGCTCTCGGGGCTCACCGTCTCTTCCCCGGCAGGAGGAGCAGCGGGCTCCTTGTTGGCGCCGTCAAGGATCGAAGGAGCGTTTGGCTGCTCGGGATCGACGACGTTCGTTTCGATGGCCTCTCCTTCATTCGGATTATTTCTGCCGCTGGACATTTAAGGCCTCCAGGCACTGTGCTCGCTAGGGGCAAAGATAAGTTTCATGGAACCTAGCACTCAGTTGGCATGAGCGACAACCTGGACGTGCGCTCGAAAGAGAACCTCCTTTTGCCTGGAAGCGGCCAACTGGAGGATGGCCACACGAGTCTCCACGGCAAGGTCGCTCTCTGCATGCTTCAGCTGTGTCTTCCTAGCTACCAAGGCCCACCGGGAGAGAAGAATAGCGAGCTGGCCCCGAGAGTGAGATCTCGGATTATCGAGGGAGCCCGCAGCTGGCGAGTAGGGTCTGACTACTATGGGCGCTCGCAAGCCAACCCGCTCCTAGACGTGGCAAAGTGGGGAACAATCGAATCGACAGGGCCTCGGGCTTCATGTTAGCTAACTGGTATCGATTCGAGTCCGTCCGGATTCCTTCCAGCAAGGGTGCCATACATGCTTCAGAGATCATGCACTGCCTTGGTTGCCGCGGCTATTCTCGCAATCTCCCTGTCTGCCGATATCGCGGATGCGCAGGAAAGACAGCCCTCGACTGGTACCGTCGATTTGGGGGGCCTTACCTTATGGGGAATCATAGCGCAGCATCGAAACCATGCCGGCCTCGGTGTGGGAGTGCACTACATGATTCCGATTGGCGAGGGAATACTCGGCGAGACAACGCTCCAAGATCGGTTCGCGCTGGAGTTCGGAGTGGATCTGACCTCCCACTTTCTGCGGTACGATGACGGCGCCTATCTTAGGCTGCGCCCGGCCATTGGTTTTCTCTGGACAATCTGGCTCATCGATGAGCTCGCCCTCTATCCCAAGATCGACATCGGCTTGCCCTTCGTATTTGGTCGCGATCACTGGAACTGGTGGCTGATCAACGGTGCCTTCGGGCTGCTCTATCGACTCGATGATTTCGACCTTCGCGTCGAGGCGGGCTGGTACGGTCTTCATATTGGGGCTTTGTTCCGCTTCTAGTGCCCTTGCCTCTCGTGGCGACTTGTCGCCAATTAGCCGTAGTGAAGCTCCCCGCAAGCAAGAAGGGTAGGGTTTCATCGTGCCCGTAGTGCTTGTAGCAAGGGTGATCGAGCTTCTACGCTGATTCTCTCCTGTTGTGTCGGTCTAGGCGTTCCTAATGAAGGGTCACGGCCGGTGTCTAGTGCCCGGTCGAAGCCAGGGGGAGAGACTCTCGCCCATGGCAACACCACCCTCGACTCGAGGACGCGCCCTTGGGCGCGCCTAGCACGGAGGAATGCCATGATTAGACGAATTGCGGCATGTGTAGCGGCGGCGGCGCTTTCGACCGTTGCCTTCGCACAGCAGCCCACGCAGGAAGCAGTGCAGGAGGTGCGCTCGTTCACCGAGGAGTTGATGCAGCATATGGCGAAGGATCCGGAAGCCTATACCGACCGGATATCCTTCCCAGTACAGCTGTCAGTAGTCACTGCTGATGGCGAGGTGCTTTCGGGTACCTTCGAGGAGAAGGAGTTCAGGCTCCTTGGACGAATGGTGGGCGATGAGATCCGCCTCCACGCGGCACAGCAGGCCTTGATCGAGCAGGCGGACCGGCACGCCGGCGCGGCCGACATTGAAGAGGATGCAGCGGAGGAAGAGATGGTCGTCGAGGAAGAGCTGGCCCTCATGCCTCGCCATCGCATAGCCGAAGAAGCGCAGATCCGAACCATCGACACCAGGATTCAGTTCCTTGGTGAGAATGTCGCCTTCGTTCGTACGACGGTGTCGGTCGGCGAGGAGAGGCCCTCGCCGGCAGCAGCCGGTGAGGCCTCCGAGGAAAACGAAGCCATCGTCGAAGAGGAACTGGCGCTTCGGCCGGAACGGGGACAGGCCTACCTCGACGTCGGGACGTTGCTGATCAAAGAGGAAGGCGAGTGGCGGGTCAAGAGCATCGTGACCGAGCAGACCCGGCTCTATGAGCACAGCGAGTAGAAAGGTCTTCTCGTCGTCAATTGCCCAAGCGTCGAGTAGATGCTCTCAAAGCTAGAGAGCATCCCTATTCGCCACGCCAAACAACACCGCGGAAGCAGGGAGAATCTGCTTCCGCGGTTCTTCCCGGGCCAAAGAGCGGGGCCGGTCGGTCGAAACGGAAGCCTAGCGCACCGCTCGAAGGATGGCGCGGGCCTTCTCTTTGTCGGAGTCGAAGGTGAAGGCAGCGTAGATCTCGAAGGCATTCTCATGATCCACGATGTTTCGTGCGATGAGCTCTAGAGCCTTAAGCTGATCCGAAGCGAAGTTGAAGAGTCCGAGGATTCTGACGACCTGGGCGGAGGTCAGCCAAGCATAGTCCGCCGCATCGTCCAGCACCCTAAGCTTGCCAGAGGAGAAGCTCTCGTCACCGATTCGCGCGAGGAGCCGGTTGAAGTCGGATTCCGAGATGGGGGTGGGCCCAGCTGGCTCCGGTTCTGGAGCGGGAACAGCCACCGGGACTGGAGCGGGAGCGGGTGTCTTGGAGGTCTCTCTTCTTCCCGGCCTGCGCCTTCTGCCGCCATCATCCGAATCGGAGACCTCGACCGAGACGGACAAAACAGGTCCCGCTACCTCCCTGATGTCCGTTCGCAGTCTAGCCACCTGTCGCCGAAGCGCTGCTATGTCCGTGTGCATCCTTCGGCAAGTTGCCATCGATGCATTCTCGGAGACCCCCTCCAACCTTGCGAGTTCTTGGAGGATCTCGGAGAGGCTGTCATCCAGCTGTCGGGCCTCCAGCGATATGGTGGCGGATCCGGCTTCCGCAGGATTCACGTACAGGATTAGTGAGGCGAACACTATCGAAAGTACTATTCTGGCAGTCATCTTTCTCTCCGGTATTGATGGACTTCATGACCCATTCATGTCGGGTCGACGTCGTAATTCCCCAGGTATTCACAGATTGGCCTCAAAGGTCGATGATTCCCATTCCAAGAGCTTTCACCACAGCCTCCACGTGGCTGGAGACTCCCAGCTTCCGATAGATGTGCCCCAGGTGACTGCGCACCCTTCGGCGTTCCAGGCTCATCACCTCGCCAACCTCGGCGTTCGAAAGCCCCTTGGCCAAGAACTGCAGAATGTCAATCTCGACGGCTGTCAGCTCGTGTTCGACCTTTTCTTGCGGCCGCGCCTTCATGCTCTCGAAGTAGTTCCAGAACCGTCGAGCAATCCGGGACTCGATTACCATTCCGCCAGCCCAAACCTCGAGTATCGCTTTGACGATCTGGTCTTGAGCAACCCTTTTGACCAGATAGCCCGCCGCCCCCGCCTGCACAGCCTCGAAGACGCGGGTCTCGTCGTCGAAGGTGGTCAATATGAGAACCTCGATCTGTGGATCATTCGGCTTGAGACGCCTTAGGACCTCCAAACCGTTCATTCCCGGCAGCTCCAGATCCAAGAGGACCACCTCTGGTTTGCACGGAGGAATCCTTTCCAAGGCCTCCTCGCCAGTCATCGCGGAACCGACCAAGTCGAGCTCTTCGCGGGTCTTCAGGTACTTGGTCAGCGCACGCAATATCCTTGCTTGATCTTCGACGACGAACACGCGAACCGGCGACTCACCCGACGCTGATTGGGATGTGCTCATCGGAAACTATCCCCGGTCTCTTCGGTACTAGGGGAGGAGTCGTCGTCTTGGCTTGATTTCCCGGACTCCGAGGACCCGGCGGCAAGGATGCCGGGGTCCACTTGCATGCTCGGGGCGGTCAATCTACCAACAGCAAAAGCCAGGGAGGCGATGACAAGAGCGGCCGCAACGACCAGAGCAAGAGGAATGGGAATCGTCATCCAATCCCACGGTCCATGCTGACCTTCACCGGAATGAAGTGCTGTTCGTACTTGCTGTCTAGGAGGCGAACTGAAGACTTCATTCTCCCGGTCCCCTGGATGCACCGTGCTTACGAGCCTGGTCTGCATAGAGGGCGTCGGATTACGATCTTGATTCTCAGACCCAAGGACACGATCCCCCTGGGACGATCGCTGGCCCTCGGCCGCCGAGGCTCGGGGAGATCGCTTGACGGATGCCGGTGTAACGAAGACCGTGCCGTCTTGAGTGGGCGGACGAGCAAAATCCGTCTTTCTTACGGCGTCCTTTAGGGCGAAGCGATCCGTGTCCGCGGAAGCAAGCTCATCGAAGCCTGCTTCCTTCGAGGGGTATCGAGCCGTCTCTTTGACCTGCATGCTCACCCCGGAACGATTATCCGAGAGACTCCGGCTTTGATGCGGGTTCTCGGAGGGCTCGGCTGTCGAATCATCCAGAAGATCCTCTGGATCGAGAAAGTCGTCAGGAGGGTCCCCCGCATCTGTCCGTATTTCGTCTTCGTCATGGGCCGCGGGCATTGGGTAGGAAGTGGACGCAACGGGGGCTTTGTTGCTCTCTGTGGGGGCTATGCCAAAGTGGGAGCTACTTGATTTGTTGTTCCCTGGGGAGCCCAAGTCCTCGAGGGCAACACCCGTATCCAATGTGAAAGGGTTCCCGAAGGGGACTTGATCAGAGGGCCTCTCGTTTGGATCGAAGGAGCGAGGCATCACTTCGTTTGGAAGGACACAAGAGGCTAGCTCCACTACCTGAGCCGGTGTAACCACCTCGCCCATGCCATCGAGGTACTCCCAAAGGGCGTCGCGGAAGCTCTCGGCGTCTTCATAACGCCGAGAGGCCACAGGTTCTATGGCCTGGAGAAGAATGGGGTCGAAGGCTGTGGGTATTCTTCGGTCGAGACGGCTCGGAAGGAGCGCCGGATCAGCGCGAAGAGCACTTCCTGGTCTCAAGGCCCCTTCGAAAGCCTGGCCGGTTAGTAGCTCGAAGGCCACTGCTCCAAGCGCGAAGACATCGCCGCCCGCCCCAGGCGGAGCCCCTCGAGATAGCTCGGGGGCGCGGTATCTCTTCCGACCACGCTGCGCCAAATGTCGCGTTGGACGGAGGGTCTCGAGTACGAAGCGCAGACCGTTGCAATGCAGAACGATGCTTCCGTTGAAGCAAAGGATCATGTCGTCGGGGCCGAGGCCTCCGTGGCATAATCCTCCTCTATGCAGGGCGGACAGCTCGTTGGCAATCTCTGCGACTAGATGTACTGCTTGCGACAGGGTTATCGTGAGCTCTCTGGCTCGGCAGCGAGCCAACACATGGTCCAAGTGATGGCCAACGGCCCCCGACATCGCCAATGCCCATCGGTCCTCGACGCGTCCAACCTCCCAAGGAACTACGAGGTTGGGGAATCTGATGCCGGATAGGGAGTTGGTGTGCTGCTTGATCCGTAGCAGCACCTCAGGTTCGGCGATCCGAGGAGCAAGCACATGTACATATGCCGGCTCTGGATTGCCGTCGGCTGTCTGCGCAATTGCGCGATAGGTCTCGGCGTAGTCGGTCTGCAAAACTCGGTTGAGCAGCCGATACTCGCGGTTCACAGGCATCACTTCGTCGCACGATAACAAAGCCTGGAGGGATTGGGGAGGGTGGTGGCCTCTTTATGTCATCGTGCCATTGTTCGCCTAGACCGACTCATGGCTACTTCTCAAACGGGGCCCCGTGCAGCCGCGAGAACAAAACCGCACCAGACGCACCTTCTCGCACGAGGCTTTTCGATCTCGAGTCGGCAGCCTGGGCAGCGAGGTCTCTCCTCCCCGGCCTGTTCCGGTGCTGGCTGGACATGCTCCAGCCCCGTCGCATCTTCCAACTTCGAGACTCGTCCCTCTAGGCAATCCACCTGCTCCTCCAAGGCTGTCACCCTGGGACGCAGTGCCCGTCGTCCCGGCTGAGTCTTGGATTGTTCCGAGGAAGGTCCCGCCTCTTTCTCTGCCATGACGAAACAATCCTCACATGCCTGATAGAGTCACGCCAGAATTCGACCTCCTCTCTTGTCAGCAGGCCCCTACTGGTCTCATCTTTAAGGAACTGCAAATGCGAAACGACGACGAGACGAGAAATGGGGTCGCAAGGAAGATTTCATCACGAGCTCCAGAGAGCGGGGCTCGACCCGCGATCGAGCCATCGAGTGAGGCACCCTCCTCATATGCGGACCGGAAGAGATCCGTGTCCGCGTTGGTTGAGGAGGGCTCCGCTCTGTTCAAGGGGCTTGCAAGCAGAAAGGTGCCACGATCAAGACGGATTTTCGTCAATCGCACCCTGAGGATGGACCTAGTCGAAGCCGTTGGCTTTGACATGGACTACACGCTGGCGGTTTATCATCACAGGCGGATCGAATCCCTTGCCTACCGGATGACCACCAAGGCTCTGGTGGAGAAGAAGGGTTATCCGGAGTCGGTGCTGGATCTAGCCTATCAGCCTGACTCCGTGATTCGGGGATTGGTGATCGACAAGCAGCTTGGAAACACCTTCAAGATGGATCGGCACTACCACGTGGCAAGGGTACATCACGGCCGCCGACCATTGACCAAGGAAGAGCGCGTGGAGCGCTACAGAAAGCAGAAGATCAAGCTGAGTTCCAGGCGCTATGTCTGGGTAGACACCCTGTTCGGATTGCCGGAAGCCGCTCTATACGCCGATCTCGTCGATCTCTTCGACAAAAGGAGCCGCGTCTCTGGCGACAAGGTCGATTACGCTGCCTTATACGATGACGTCCGGGAGATGATAGACGGAGTTCATCGGGACGGATCCCTCAAGAGGCTCGTGGAGCAAGACCTTCCCTATTACATCATGCGGGATCCGGACCTGGGCTCGACCCTACATAGGCTTAGGTCGAGTGGAAAGCGTCTCTTCCTGTTGACCAACAGCCCCTGGGATTACACCAACGCCGTCATGGCCTTTCTTCTGGACGGTGTCCTGGCCGAGTATCCCACGTGGCGAAGTTACTTCGACCTCGTTATCGTCGGAGCGAAGAAACCCAGCTTCTTCGGAGACCGTAACCCCTTTAGGAAGGTTGGAATCGAAACGGGGGATGTCTTGGACGAAGATGCGGTGGTGGAGCGCGGAGCCGTCTTGGAAGGGGGCAACCTCTGGGCTTTGGAGTCGGCAACTGGCTGGGAAGGCGATCGCGTGCTCTATGTGGGCGATCACATTTACGGAGACATTCTACGTACGAAGCGTTCGGGAATGTGGCGTACTGCCCTGGTGGTCCAAGAGGTCGAGGACGAGGTGCGCTACATCGAAGCCAGACGACGTGATTTGATGCTCCTACAACAGTTGGAGGAGCTACGACAGGCCATCGACGACGAGATCGCTGTTCAGAAGGCATTGGTGGCCGATCTCGATCGGAGCATTGAGAGGGGAGCGGCTCTGCATCCATTGAAGGCCATGGTAGCCGCTTGTCCGGCAAAGACGGCCGGTGACGAGCTGCAGCGAACCCATCGCGAGGCAAGGGCGAATCTCGACAAGCTGAAGCGAGCCTTGAGAGACATCCTGGCCGGTATTCAAGAGCTGGGGGATGACATTCACCGGGGAATGAATCCGAGCTGGGGCATGGTCTTCAAGGAAGGTCACGAGAACAGCCGCTTCGCCGAGCAGATGAAGGCATATGCCTGTGTATACACAGGGAGAGTCTCCAACCTTCTTGCTTACTCCCCGCTACGGTATTTTCGTTCTCGGCCAAGCCCAATGCCCCACGAGCGGTGGGAGCAGGGGTCCCTGATTCAGGACTGACGCAGCCCGTGTTTCAGCCGTTTCCTGGAAGTGTCGGCAGTCCGGCCTCGGATCTGTGTCCAACTCTCTTCTCGCGCAAAGCTACTACCCGTTACTCGTTGGGACTGTCCTGCTTTCCCTTTGCTTGGGGTCGCTACCAGGCTCAACCCCGCGCCCTTCGGGTCCAGCGATCCACCGTTCCATCGCCGTTGAGATCCTCGCCAACGCGATCTATCTCGCCGTCTTCCCAAAACTCGAAGTAGTCGGCGCGGCCGTTTCCGCTCGTGTCCCGTTCCTTCCGCACCAGCTTCCCGTTCTCGTAGTACTTCCAGAGATCCGTTTGTCCGTTGAGTGAAAGATCGGCCTCCTTGCGGATCAATCTTCCCTGATCGTCGAAGAAGTTCCAGACGTCCACGACGCCGTCGAAATCCAGATCGAAGGCCTCTTTTTTGAGCCGTTCGCCGTCTTCGTAGAAGCGCCAGACATCGACCATGCCGTTGCCGTTCAGATCGATATCTCTGCGAATCAGCTGCTCGGAGCCGTCGGATCGAACGATATAATGATGGAAGATATTCGGCTCGCCGTCCCTGTTGACATCGAGTCCAACCACACGATCTCCGGGCTGAGCCTCTGGTCTTCCCAGGTACTCCTCCGGCTGCTTCTCTCCAACCTGGGCGGAATCGGCGTCAGAGGATCTCTGTCTCGACGCGCATGAGCCGGAAAAAGAGATGGCAGAAAAAGCTACAATGAGACTGACGGCGACACTCCACGCCCGCCTACGGCAGGAGGCTTTCGACAAGAAGCACTCTGGCTGGCGGCAGATACCTGTCCGAACGTGTGTTCTCACATGGTCGAGTATGCGGCGGCCCGTCGACGTGGTCAAGGAGCTAGTGCTTGGTGGGATCTCCTCCAGGCTACTGCCGTGGAGGCAGGTGGGATTCAGAGACTCGCTCCCACCAGGTAGGGCATGGTCCTGCTGGACCTTCGGGGTATGTCGGCGTATATGTATGGCCACTCATTGTGAGGTGGAACTCTGGTCCCCGCTGACAGGGGAGATTATGGCTCGAAAGAAGATCAGCACAACCGTCTACATCACTCCCGAGCAGAATGAGAAGCTGAAGCTGCTCAACGAGAAGACAAAGGTACCCGTGGCGGAGTACATCAGGCAGGGTATCGATCTCGTGCTCGCTCGGCACCACGACCAGCTTCCGGGCCAGCTCACCTTCGAGGATCGAATTCGGCAGGGTTCGGGCCAGGGGTAGGCGATGGGTCAATGCGTGTTCTTGTGACCGGTGGGGCCGGGTTCATAGGTTCCCACGTGGCCTGTGCCCTCATCGAAGGAGGCCACGAGGTCACCGTGCTCGACGACCTTTCATCTGGTCGGCGTGAAAATGTTCCCCGCGACGCCGGCTTCATCGAGGCGGATATTCGTTCTTCCGTGGCTGCGCGAGCTATTGGCGATTTTGCGCCGGAGGCTCTCGTGCACCATGCTGCTCAGGTCGATGTTCGACGCTCCGTTGCCGATCCTTCCTTCGATGTGGGCGTGAACGTGCTAGGCACCGTGAACCTCCTGGAGGCATGTATCGAGGCAGGGACGAGGCGGGTGGTCTTTGCCTCCACTGGGGGTGCCATCTACGGACAGCAGGACAGCTTCCCTGCCTCCGAGAGCCATCCGATTCGACCCATCAGTCCATACGGCTGCTCCAAGGCCGCGGTGGAGCTGCTGCTCGGTTATTATGGGCAGGTCCACGGCCTTTCCTGGATCGCCCTTCGTTACGCAAACGTCTATGGGCCAGGCCAAGACCCTCATGGAGAAGCTGGAGTAGTAGCCATTTTCTGCAAAAAGCTCCTTGCAAAGGAAACCTGCACGGTCTTTGGAGACGGCCGGCAAACACGGGACTACGTCTTTGTTGGCGACGTCGCTCTCGCCAATGTTTTGGCGCTCCAGTCCGATTATCGGGGCCCTGTGAACATAGGCACTGGGCTGGAGACGGAGGTCTTGGCGCTGCATGCACTACTGGCCAAGGCCGCAGGTGTCTCTAGCGAGCCCGAGTATGCTCGAGCCCGCGCAGGAGAGCAGTCGCGCTCTTCCATCGACTACTCCTTGGCCGTAAGAGTTCTAGGCTGGAGACCCGAGACTGATCTAGCCAGGGGAGCCGCTCTTACTCTAGAACACTTTCGACAACCTACCGGTTGACCTCACGGCCCTCTGAAGAGAGGGCCACAGGGCATTTTGTAAAGAACTAGTCACTCCATAGGATCAACGGACCCAAACATGCAGTCTCGCATCAGGAACTTCGCCATCGTGGCGCACATCGATCATGGCAAGTCCACATTGGCCGATCGTCTACTCGAGTTGACGGGAACCGTGACGGGAAGAGAGCGTCAGGACCAATTTCTGGATCAAATGGATCTAGAACGGGAACGTGGAATTACCATCAAGGCGAATGCCGTGCGAATGACCCATAAGGCTGCTGATGGAGAGGAGTACCTGCTCAATCTAATCGACACTCCTGGACACGTGGACTTCGCTTATGAGGTGTCCCGTTCCCTGGCTGCATGCGAAGGAGCGCTCCTGGTCGTCGATGCGAGCCAGGGAGTCGAGGCGCAGACCCTGGCCAACGCTTATCTAGCGGCCGACGCGAATCTCGAGCTAGTTCCCGTCATCAACAAGATTGATTTGCCTGCCGCCGATGTGGATATGGCTCGGCGCGAGATCGAGGAGGTAGTCGGCCTCGATGCCTCCAAGGCCCCTGCCGTGTCCGCGAAGTCCGGGGCGAATGTCGAAGAGGTCCTCGATGCAATAGTAAAGCAGCTTCCAGCCCCCGTGGGCGATCGCGATGCCCCCTTGAGAGCTCTGATCTTCGATTCCTGGTTCGATAGCTACCGTGGAGTCGTATGCCTTGTGCGCGTTTTCGACGGAGAGCTCAAAAAGGGTGATGCCATTAGACTATGGGCGACGAAGAAGACGTACGAGGTTCAGGATATTGGCTGGCAATCACCACATTTCAAGCAGGCTGGGAGCTTGTCGGCCGGTGAGGTGGGCCTCCTCATCGCCGGCATCAAGGAGGTGGCCGACGCCAAGGTCGGGGATACAATCACCCATGAGGCCCGGCCTTGCGAAGCGCCCTATCCGGGATTCCGCGAGCCACAGCCCATGGTTTTTTCAGGAATATACCCCGTCGACTCGGCGGCGTACGTCGATCTGCGAGAGGCTCTAGAGAAGCTGGCCTTGAATGATTCCAGCTTCGTGTACGAGCCCGAGGTTTCTCAGGCCCTCGGCTTCGGCTTCAGATGTGGGTTTCTTGGTCTCTTGCACATGGAGATCGTTCAAGAGCGGCTCGAGCGAGAGTTTGGGCTCGACCTCATAACGACCGCCCCATCGGTGGTCTACCGAGTCAACAGGAGCGATGGGACGACGCTGGATATCGACAATCCGGCAAATCTTCCCCCCGTCCAAGAAATCGACTCGATAGAGGAGCCCTACATCGACGCTCATGTACACGTTCCTCAGGAGTATGTCGGTGCCATTATCAAGCTTTGCGAGGACCGTAGAGGCATGCAGCTGGGCATCTCGTATCCAAGCGTGCGCCATGTTCAGGTGGACTACCGACTTCCTCTATCCGAGGTCGTCCTGGACTTCTACGACAAGCTCAAGAGCGTTAGTCGAGGCTATGCCTCGCTGGACTACGAACCGTCCGGCTATCAGATAGGCAGCCTGATTCGCCTCGACCTGCTCGTAAACGGGGAGCCCGTCGACGCTCTCTCACTCATCGTCCACAAGGATAGGGCCTTTCAACGCGGTCGTGATCTCTGTGTGCGCATGAAGGAAGTAATCCCGAGACAGATGTATGAGGTCATAATTCAAGCGGCCATAGGCACCAGGGTAATTGCACGGACTACGGTAAAGGCCTTCCGAAAGAACGTCACAGCCAAGTGCTACGGTGGCGACATCAGCCGCAAGAGGAAACTCATCGAGAGGCAGAAGGAAGGCAAGCGTCGAATGAAGCAGGTTGGAAACGTGGAGATACCGCAGGAAGCCTTCCTGGCGGTGCTCAAAATAGGAGACTGATGCGGGCCGCCACTCTTGATTCGAGTGAACACCATAGGGTTACGACTGACTTGCCAGACCGCACGAAAAGAATATAGGAGCAAATCCAATGAATTGCCCAAGAAACGAACGTTCGCGATTCTCGATTGGACGCCGGATTGGCCAGGACGGAAAGGTGAACTTCCTCACTCTGCTGCTGATAGCGGGAGTCCTCGCCGCTGGCTATGCCGGCTATGTCTACGTGCCCTTGTATCTTCAGAACATGGATGTGAATCATCGCTGTCAGGAAGCCTTGAACTCCACCTGGCGACACTTTAGCGCTCAACGCACGAAGGACGATGTGCTTCGAAGGATCCATGCGATCGATACCATCGAGAAGGAGATAGGCGGTGACGTTCGTACGCTGCCGGCAATTGATCCGGGGGACAATATCGATGTCCGAATCGACCAAAGCGTGAGCCCGCGAGTTCTTTCGATCGATATGTCATATGAACGCGAGGTGATCCTCCCGCTCCTTGGGAGCCCTCACTCCTTCTTCTTCTCCGTGTACTGCGAGCGCGATATGGAGTAGCCCGTTTCATGCGTCACGATGAGCTAGTCGAGCGCCGTCGTCTCCTGGAGGAAGAGGAGATCCACGCGAGAATCGACCAGATGGCAGCCGGCATCGCAAAGCGCTGTCCCGATCCCGAGGCGCTGGTGCTCGTCGGCATTCGCACCGGCGGGGTGCCCCTTGCCGAGCGCCTGCAAAGGAGGCTCGCATCGAGGCTCGACGTGCATCCCCCGATCGGCATTCTGGACATAACCTTGTATCGCGATGATTTTTTTCGCGGTTTGGAGCAGCCACAGGTGGGACCCACGAACATAGGCTTTCCGCTCGGCGATAGGTTCGTGGTTCTAGTCGACGACGTGCTCTTCACGGGGCGTACCGTGAGGGCGGCCATAGACGCCCTGATGGATTTCGGTCGTCCACGCCGTGTTCTCTTGGCCGTCCTCGTCGACCGTGGTGGAAGAGAGTTGCCAATTGCGGCGGATGTCGTGGGGCAGCGGGTGGAGGCCTCGAACGACGAGACCGTGGAGGTCCGGCTGGTGGAGACCGCTGAAGAAGATGCAGTCGTCGTAATGGGAGAGAGAGCACGCTAGAACCCCTGACGCAGGCCAGATTGATCGGTGGGCGTTCAGATTCCTGGAGTTTTGACGGTGGTACGTAGCAAAAGCAGACGAAAGCTGGCATCACAAGACAGAAGAGGGGGCTCTGAGCCGCCCGGTGATGACCTGTCCAAGCTAGGGGATCCACGTCATTTGCTTGGCTTGGATGGAATGAGAAGGGCAGAGATCGAAGAGATTCTCGATAGCGCTTTCGCCTTCAAGGAAGTCTTGGACCGTCCAATCAAGAAGGTGCCCACGCTTCGTGGAAAGATGGTGATCAACCTCTTTTTCGAGCCCTCTACTAGGACCAGAACCTCTTTCGAGATAGCCGGCAAGCTGCTGTCGGCGGATGTGATCAACTTCTCCGCGTCGGCGAGCGCCCTCGAGAAAGGTGAGACTCTTCTGGATACGGCCCTGAACCTCCAGGCAATGCGTCCCGACGTGCTTGTGGTCAGAAGCGCCTCGTCGGGTGTTCCTCATATGCTCGCAAGGCGTCTCGAGTGTGCCATCGTCAGTGCCGGCGATGGATGGCATGAGCATCCGACCCAGGCACTGCTCGATGCAATGAGCCTCAGGGAGCGTTGGGGCAGCCTGGATGGGAGAACGGTTGCGATTGTGGGAGATATCGCAAGGAGTCGTGTCGCCGGCTCCAATATCCGTTGCCTAACCTCTCTTGGAGCTCGTGTGCGCGTTTGCGGGCCGAGAACCATGATTCCAAGAAACGTCGAGAGTCTTGGGAAGGTTACTATTCATCATCGAATAGCCGAAGCTCTCGAGGCCGCAGATGCGGTAATGATGCTTCGCATCCAGAAGGAACGCTCCTCCGAGCCCATCTATCCTTCCGACAGGGAGTACAGCCGTCTATTCGGACTCAATACGATGAACGTGGAACTGCTGGAGAAGGATGCGCTCATCCTTCATCCGGGCCCCATGAACCGAGGCATCGAGATAGAACCGGCCGTCGCCGATGGCCCCCGCAGTATAATCCTCGACCAGGTCGAAAATGGGGTGGCCCTGCGAATGGCGGTTCTATGTCGCGCGGCCCGGTCCGTTGGTGCTTCCCTGGAGGCGCCGGCATGACCTGTTTCGTATCGGGAGCGCAGTCCAGTAGGCGAGACCAAGAGAATAACGGAAGACAAAGATGCAGCGAAGAATCATAGTGCGCGGCGCGCGCATCCTAGACCCGAGCCAGGATCTGGACGAGAAGCGCTGTCTCGTCATGGAGGGCGGTCGAATCGTCGCGCTTCCCAGGCGTCCCCCGCGGGCACGTACAGCGACCGAGGTCGACGCCCGTGGCCTTTGGTTGATGCCGGGCTTCGTGGACCTTCACGTGCACCTTCGCGAGCCGGGTCACGAGCACAAGGAAACGATAGAAACAGGCGCGCGGGCAGCCGTGGAAGGAGGCTTCACGACTATCGTCGCGATGCCCAATACCTCGCCCCCCAACGATTGCCGGGCGGTCACCGAGCTAGTTCTGGAAAGAGCGAGGAGGGCCAAGCTGGCCCGCGTGCTTCCCGCCGGTTCCATCACTCGTGGCCTCGAGGGCAAGGAGCTTTCGGATATGGGAGAGCTTCGAGATGCCGGCTGCGTACTCTTCACTGACGATGGTCGCCCGGTGATGGATTCGGGGCTGATGCGACGGGCTCTAGAGTACTCATCGGGACTTGGTGCTTTGTTGATGTCGCATTCGGAGGACGTCTCGTTGTCCAAGAATGGCTCCATGCATGAGGGAGAAGTCTCGACCAGACTTGGACTTCGGGGCATACCGGCTACTGCCGAGGATGTGATGGTGATGAGAGACGTTGCTTTGGCCGAGGAGGTTGAAGCTCCACTTCACATAGGCCATGTCTCGACGGCGAGATCGGTCCACACGATTCGAGAGGCTCGAAGGCGAGGGGCCTTGATCACATGTGAATGCACACCGCACCATTTCAGCCTCACCGAAGAGGCATGCTCCAGCTATGATACGGCATGCAAGATGATGCCTCCCTTGCGGCCCGAGGCTGACCGGAGGGCAATCGTCGCCGGCATGCGAGATGGAACTATACAGGCAATCGCCACCGATCATGCTCCTCACAGCCTAGTCGAGAAGGATCTCGAGTTCGATCGGGCCGCGAACGGCGTGGTGGGGCTGGAGACTGCATTCTCCCTGACATTCAAGCTAGTAGATGAAGGTGTGCTTCCTCTCTTTCGTGCCGTGGAGCTTCTGACCTCGGGTCCGGCCAAGGTGCTCGGGCTCGAGGCAGGGACCCTTCGCGAAGGCTCGCTTGCCGACATTGTTCTCGTGGATCCGACCGCGCACTGGACCGTAGACCCGAAGACTTTTTCGAGCAAAGGTCGTAACACTCCGTTTACAGGCTGGAGGTTGCCGGGGAGAATCCTCTCGACCTGGGTTTCCGGAAAAACCGTTTTCGATAGGAAAGAGAAGACCCGCTCAGCCAAGGGACGAGCATAGGAGGAGCTGCCTTGTACGAAAGCTGCTTTGAGCATTTGGCGAGCTGGGGCACCAACCCGAGGTTCGAGGCCGAGCTTGCGGCGGCCAGAGAAGACTACTTCGATCGAACGGGCCCCGTTCACGAGGAGGATGCGGAGTTCGAGCAGCGTATGGCCGGATTCTCGGAGCACTACCTCTTGGATCGACCTCTTGGTTTCGACTCGATTGGGCGCACTCCCGCTAGGCTCTTCCTCTTCGAGCACGGGAACGAATTGAGCGATGTCGAACAGAGAGGCTTTCGCGCCTTGTCTCATACCATTCACGGACTCTTCGAGGTCAGGAAGCTACGAAAAGAGCTGGTGGTAGTGCGCGATCTCTTCACTCTAGAAAAGCATCATGTGATGGAGCGCAGGCAGGTGGCAGGAATGAGCAAGGGCGACATTCTCGAAGCCAGGCTCGTCCCATGGGAGGAAGAGCTCCTCTTCGGGCGCTCCTTCGTCTTCCACCCGCGCGGTGCACGTAAGCTCATTCTCAAGATGGTCGCCCAAATCAGAAAGAGCGAAAAGGTCAACGAGCCCGATGCTCGCCGCGCTGCTATCTGGGCCCTCGCCAAGGCGGCGCTGGTTCATTCGCGACAGCAACGCAACAATCGAGCTGTGCCTCGGGTCGATCTCATCTACGGCAATTTGTGAGGCCGTCAAGCTGCCGAAACGGACGTTGCTTCTCGATCTCGATCATACTCGTGCGAGCGTATCGCTGGTCTCGCCAGGCTCACCGAATCGAACGAAGTAGTTGTGAGCGACGGCGTCGATGATCTCGTTGGAAAGAAATGGTTCGACTCCCTTGTAGGCACATAGATCCTCGACTTGCGAGAGTAGATCTCGAGGCTCACAAGCGTTGAAGGGGCGCCGGCTTCCCTCGTAGTGCTCGCGAATCAGATGCTCGACTACGCCCGGAACGTAGTCGATGCCTCTTTGATCGCACTCCATGCGAAAGATTGTTTCGTAACCGGATCTGTCCGGTTGCCTCATCGCCAGCTTGTAGCGAACGCGTCTCAAAAAAGCGTTGTCCACCAAGAGCGAGGGGTCGAGGTTGGTCGAGAAGACAACGAAAACATCGAAGGGCACCTGTATCTTCTTGCCCGTATGGAGCGTAAGGAAGTCGATTTCGTTTTCGAGCGGCACAATCCAACGGTTCAACAAGTCTTTGGGGCTGACTCGCTGGCGGCCAAAGTCGTCGATGAGCAAGACCCCACAGCAGGCCTTCATCTGCAGCGGAGCCTCGTAGAAACGAACATCCGACGAATAGGCCAGATCGAGCTCTTCGAGTGTCAGCTCTCCACCCACGAAGACCATGGGCCTTCGACATCGCACCCACCTTTCATCGGTCGGTTCCCCATCGATTTTGGATCTTTGATGCACGGACTCATCGAAGACCTTGATCACGAAATCGTCGACCAGGACGGAGTGGGGAACGAAGACATCTCCACCAAAGCAGCGGGTCATGCGTTGGCAGATAGCTGTCTTCCCGTTCCCTGGAGGGCCATAGAGGAACAAGGATTTCCCGCTGTTCATCGCTGGGCCAATGGCGTCGAAGACCTCGTCGGTCAGCGTGAGATCGGATAGGTGGCTTTCGATATCCTCTCGGTGTAGGCCGCTACCCCTGATGGTCTGCGCGTTGGTCGCCTGCACCCAGTAATCGAAAGGTACTGGGGCGGGGCCAATGTAGCGGTCGCGTTCCCTGTAGTGACGACAAGTCTGGTGACCCGCGTCAGTGAGCGTGAAGATCATCGCGCTGCGTCCCAGGCCGGCTCCAGTCGCACCCTTGATATCGACCAGCTTCTGATAGTGCAGCCTATCCATGACGTCCTCTACGACGCTAGAGGACAGGCAAGTGCGTCGAATCAGATCGGCTCCTCGCATATCTCCACCCTGGAAGAGATGCTTCATCAGCAGGCTCTCCAGATAGGACCGCGAAAGCCCCGTAGCCTCGACGGAGCGGGGCGGCTCGGGCAGGAACGTTGGCTCATCGACTCGCCTTGGCCGCCGAACGGGCTGTGTCCGCCGTTTTTGCTCGTCTTCCGCTTGGGGCTGATCTTCGTGCTCTATCGGCTCCATTCCCACCAATGTGCTTGCCGTATCGATATCTCTGCTGCTCACCTTGAATCCTCCCGTAATCTGGCCAACGCCACGCTAATCTGCTTCGAAGCCAGTCTATCGCATAGACGCTGGAGTGTTGCGTCGACCTCGCCGGCCATCTCCCGCGAGCACCGAACCCTGACGATGCGCTCCTCTGTCTGATCTTTGGGGTCGTCCTGTGCCAGGGTTGTCTCCAAGAGGCATCGGATCTTCTTCCAGCCTTGAAGGCGGCGGGCCGGATCCTTCACGAGGGCTCCGTTTACGAAATCTACTAGGCCCTTGGGAAGACCGGAAACGAGCGAGCCGATGTCTGGCGGAGGCGTTCGAACATGGGCCTTCAACATTCCCTGTATGCTCTCAGACTCAAAGGGCGGCCGACCACAGAGCATCTCGAAAGCCATGACCCCCAGGGCATAGACGTCGACTCGGCCGTCTCCTTCCTGCCCTCTTGCGATCTCCGGTGCGAGATACTTAGGAGTTCCGTCAATGGTATTGTTCCGTGCCTCCGGATCCTCGCGAATTGCTCGGGCCAGCCCGAAATCCATCAGCTTCACCTTTCCGCTCGGATCGATTACCGCGTTGGCTGGCTTGATGTCTCGGTGCGCCACGCCTCTCTGATGAGCGTAGGCGAGAGCGCTAGCTAGTTCCAGCAGGATTCGAGTGGTCTCTTCCGCGTCGAGTCGTCCCCTCTGGAGGAGGTGACGCTCGAGGTTGGTGCCTTCCACCGCCTCCATGATTATGAACAGCGTTCCATAGGCTTCCTCGGTATCGTAGATCTCGACGATATTATCGTGCGAGAGAGTTGCCAGCATTCTAGCCTCGTCGAGAAAGCGATCACGAAAACCCGGCTGGTGTACCAAATCGTGTGCGAGCATCTTGATGGCCACGATTCGATTGAGGGCGGGGTGGATAGCTCTATAGACCTTTCCGTTGCTGCCTTCGCCTATGGTTCCCACTATCTTGTACTTGCCGACAGCCTCGATCCCCCCCTGTTCGCCGAGCCGTCTTCCGAGAATCTCTGCCAGGAAACGAGCGAGCTCTGGCTGGCTAGACAAGAGATGACTTACAGCTGGTCGTGGCAGCACCAATGTTCGAAGTGGTCCGAGCGCGATCACATCGGCGGTTCTAGGGGCACCGGTCAAAAGAGCCATTTCGCCTATGAGGTCCTTTTCTCCCAGGTTTATCGTGAGCCGGGTTCGGCCGAGATCATCCATGATGGGAATGCTGACCTCGCCCTCGAGGATGATGTGCATGCAATCACCGTCATCTCCCTTGCGCATCAAGAACTCTCCCGCATCGAAAGATCGAAGATGGGCAAGCCTCGCTACTCTCTTCAGCGCGGGAGCCTCCAGCCGATCGAAGCCCGGCACCGTGGACAAGAAGGAGGCAATATGCTCTTCACTACCTGGATTTGATTCATCCATCGTTCTTCCCGGCTCGGTAGAGTATGCGATGATCAGGTGCATCAAAGGCCATTTGTCGCCTTGAGGCCACCTGGGACTAGACTTCCTTTTCATTCGAGGTATGGACCCTGGCTCCTGGTCTGTTAGATCCACGAAAACCCACGGCTTGACAGACCAGGCCCTTGGGGAGTTTACCAACCTATACGTCAACGACGAATCCTTCAATTCACGAACAAGCGCACCCTGCGGCTCTAGACCCGCGGGTGTTCTCGACGGAAGCAGACATGGAGCGAGTTCCAATCACTAAAGGGGGGCATGAGGCCCTTCGCGAGGAGATGAGGAGGCTAAAGGCCGTCGAGCGACCAAAGATCTCGAAGGAGATAGGCGTCGCAAGAGAGCATGGGGACTTGAGCGAGAATGCCGAGTATCATGCCGCCAAGGAGAAGCAGGGCCTCATCGAGGCCCGAATCGCCTATCTCGAGGACCGTCTTGCCAGAGCAGAAGTAATCGATCCATCGAGTCTCTCCGGTGATCGAGTGGTGTTCGGGGCCACCGTTCGTCTCCTCGATGTCGACAACGATCTCGAGGTCACATATCGAATCGTGGGCGAGGACGAGTCCGATCTCGATAGAGGACTCATCTCGATCGCCTCTCCCATTGCACGGGCCTTGATCGGAAAGCTCGTAGACGACGAGGTTGAGATTCGTACCCCCCGGGGTTCTCGGCATTATGAGATCCTCGAGGTGAGCTACGAAGATTGAAAGACGCGGTGGTTTCCAGACGTCCAGGTCGAAACGGGCTAGAGGCCACCAAGCAGGCCGAGGGCAGGCGGCTCGAGCCCGACTCCAGGCCTCCGGACCCACTCCATTCGTCCTTGAATGAGGCGGCGCGAATGAATCCAGTCAAGACCGGCGATCCTTTGCCTTGCAAGGCTCCATCGGTCTCCAAACAAGATCCGCCTGATCCCAAGGATTGCCTCCAGCTCGAAAGGCTGCTGGCTCCTCTTGCTTTTGCGGTTAGGAACGATTTTGCCGGGCTCGAGAGGATTCGTGGGCTCGAGGAGCTGATTCTTGCGAGACTAACCGAC
>SKWY01000241.1 GCA_007128675.1 Deltaproteobacteria bacterium
CTCCAATTATCCGGACTGTAAGTTCACCGCGGATTTTAGAGAACGAGACGACGGTGACATAGAGATCGTAGGTGACGAGCCAACGAGCGAGACGTGCCAGGAATGCGGCCGGCCCATGGTGATCAAGCGCGGACGCTTCGGGCGCTTTCTGGCCTGCAGCGGTTATCCTGAATGCAAGACCAGCCGGCCACTATCGGTTGGGGTCTCTTGTCCGGAATGCGGCAAGGGCTACTACGCGGAGCGGCGCACCAAGAAGAAAAAGGTCTTCTATGGCTGCAGCAGGTACCCAGACTGCAAGAGCGCCCTCTGGGATCGTCCCGTGCCCGAGCCTTGCCCCAGGTGCAACAAGCCCTTTCTTCTTGCAAGGTCGACAAACCGCTCCGGGACTCTACTCGTATGTGCCGACAAGGCATGTGGCTACCGCGGATCGGCCGAAGAGGAGAAGACGCAGGACCGCTAGTGCGCTCCTCTCTCGACCCAAACCTTGCCCGGTAGATCATGGCTCACGCCGTAAAGGGAGAGCACCGTTGCGGCTATGTCCTCGATGCCCGGGTCCTCGATCCCTAGCTTCCTGTTGGATATCAGGATCCCAGGAGTGTCTTCTGCTCGGTTCGCGGCATGCTCCCCGGACCATTTGCGGTCATTGTCCTCGAACAGATCCTTTTGGGCGGCTCCCAGTATCGAGTCCCACGCCGTTCGGTAGCCGGGCGCAAACGATACAGTGAGATCGGGAGCCTCATCGAGCAGAGCTCCATCGTAGAGGTTTTCGCGCGCCTCCACCGCGACGACGGCGGGCCGATCTCCATCCATCAACCCATCCAGCTTACGGGCGATCTCTTCGGCAAGGCTCTTTGCGTCCTCTGGCGCCACAATCCCGCGACTCTCTCGGCCCTCCATATTTAGCCAGAGCTGACCTGTGCCGAGCGCATAGGCCCTCGTCCTCGACCAGTCCACGTCTCGAAAGTAGGCGCGACCAACGCCGATGCCGTCGTGCAGTACCATGTAACCATTGTCGATGAGCCATCGATTTATGTTCAGACCCCTGTTGAACCCGTGGAAGCCGTGGTCGCTCATGACGAACAGCAGAGTGTCGTCGTCGATGACTTCGAGCACCCTACCCACGATTTGGTCCATCCGGACGTAGGTGTCGCGGATGGCGTTTCCGTAGAGAGCGTCCAGCTCTGCGTCGTATCTGGGGTGGTCCTTGTCGAGAAATCGCCAGAACATATGAGAGACGCGGTCGGTAGCCGTAAAAGCCGCGAGCGTCAGCTCGTCGTGACCGGAGCCGAGGACATGCAAAAGAATCTCCTCCCGGGCGGTCATGGTATCGAACATGTCCTCGAGAAAACCGGCCTCATCCAGTGCCTCGGACGAGAGCCCGCTTGTTTCGTGTACCCAGCCCACCGTCTTGAAGGGGCGGCCTATGGCCTCTGCGAGCTCACCGGCGAAGCTCGCGGGGTAGGAGACGTCGAAGGGAGGGTCGCGTGGGTCGGCGGAGAGGGTCCCCAGGTAAAGAGCTAGGGGGTCCGAGGCGTTGGCGACCGGAAAGTAGCGGCCTACCGCGCGATAGGTGACGTCCTCGGTGATCTCGAGGTCGAAGCGCTCGAGGGGCGACCACGCACCCCTATCGACGTCGACCTTCCGGCCCTGATGGCTAGCCCTCACCCTTTCTTCATCCACGGCGAAACGGGCGGCAATCGTGACCGGATCCCGCTTGCCATCCCTCGTCACCGTCGGTCCTGTAACCTTCGCACCGAACTCTAGCGGGCTTCCTTCCTGTCGCTCTGCTTTTACGAAGGTGCCGCCGCTTACGGGACCCGCGTCTCTTCCACCGGGAAACTCATCGGCCGCGAAGTAGTGAAAGGTCGAGTTGAAGCCGCGAACATCGGGGGTGCCCAGACCCGAGACGACGCGCATACCGCCCGCACCGTCAGGCGGAAAGGAGTAAGGGATGAACAGCACAGTGCCTCTAACGCCGGCCTGTCCCGCGCGATGCCAGAAGGAAGTGCCCCTTCGCTGGTTCTCTCCCTGCATGGGTCTCACCAGCTGTCCCTGCTCGACCTCTGGCCTATCCGTCCGGACAGTTGCGACCTGCGGTAGGTAGTTGGCGGGATTGCGCCGGATGAAGTCGAACACGCCGTGCTCGCCCGGTTGACGTCCCGTGGCGAAGGTCGTCCATGCCACGGGTGACTGAGGGGGCGTGGTGGTGCGTAGCAGGGAGTAGTGGCCTGTTTCCGCCAGTCTGCTCAAGTTGGGAAGACGCTCCTCATCCATCCATCGATCGAGGAGGCGGGGTTCGACTCCATCGAAGCCAAGAACGACAATCCTCGGTCGCTCGGCTTTCTTCTCGACCTTGTCGGATGAAGGGGTCTTGGATGCCTCGGCTTCCTTGGATTCGTCGCACGATGTGCAACCGGAAGACAGAAAGAGCAAGAGGAAGAGCACAGTGAATAGATTGGGGCAGCGCAAGTGCGCTCCTTCTCGGAGTAAGGAGGCTGCCTTCGCTCGTGAGAAATGGAGAGGACGATCTCGATGCCCCACGTTGGTGTTGGAGTGCATTGGGCGACTTGACTTGATTTGAAAGCTCATCTAATCGTTCATTCTTGGGATCGGGAAGCAATAGAGGCGGCCGCCTTGCGGCTAGCTCGTCGTGGAAGCCGCCGGTGCGTTGTGAGTTTCTATCATGTCCACGAAAAATGAAGGCAGGAGAAGCCGGGGGCGGTCGGTTTTCTTCTTGCTACTGAAGGCAGGCATCTCTGTCGGAATTGTGGCCTATCTGATAGGCCAGATTGATGGGGAGGCCTTCTTCACCATGGTGGGAGAGGTCAATGTTCTCTGGCTTCTTCCCGCACTCTTGGTGCAGGCATCCGCCATCTTCTGCAATATCCTCCGATGGCGCCTGCTCTTGCGGGGCCAGAACCTGGATGTGCCGCTTCGACATCTCATTGGTTCTTTCCTGGTCGGACGATTCATCGGAATCGTCGTGCCCGGCACCCTTGGATTGGACGCTTACCGCGCCTATGACATTGCTCGCCATGCCAAGGCTCCCGCGAAGTCTCTTGTCGTGATCGGTGTGGAGAAGCTGATAGGTCTCTTCGCGCTCGGTCTGCTGGTTCTAGCGGTATTGCCGGGAGCCCCCCATTTTCTGCCCGATCGGGTGCCCCTCGAGCTTCTGCTCATCGTCTCGGCGACGTTCGTGCTCCCCGTGGCGCTGGCCTTCTACATCCTGGTTCGTCCGGGTGCCGTGAACGCGCTTGTCTTACGGATTGTTCCCAACTGGCTGGGCCTGCAAGGGAAGCTTCGTTCGACGACGCAGGCTGCCTCGGCCTACTCGGGTAGACGGGGTATTCTAGCGGGGGCGACGGGCTTTGGTATCTGTGTGCACCTGCTTACGGCTCTCGTCTATCTTTTCGTTCTCTGGGCTGTTGGAGCCGAGGTCACCGTTGCATACATGATCTTCGTGGCGGTGCTGACTGGGGTGCCCACGGCCATTCCAATCTCCATATCCGGTATTGGGGTCAGGGAACTGACCTTGACCTTTTTCCTCGCGCACGTGGGAGTGCCCGTGGAGCAGGCAGTACTATTGGGCGTTCTCCGTCTTTGCGTGGGAGAGAGCTTCTCCCTGGTCGGGGGGCTGGTCTTCTTGGCTCGAGGGAGAAGATACGCGCCCCAGATTCGGGAGCTGTCAGCCGGGCTGCGAGCAGCCGACCTCGCTGATGACGAGGTGAGTAAGGAAGGCAATCTTCAACGTGTAGCTGGACCGAGACCCGTGCGGGGTTAATCTCGATACCTCGAGACGCCTGGCCCCTAGGCCAGTGCAGCTTCCCTTACCATTTGATCCGCCGATCTTCCTGAACACGACATCCGAGGGCGGGTGTCCCTTTTCATGCGAAATCCGACAGGAGCTCAAAGTGTCCCGATCTGATCGTTTCTCTCACGGTATTGTCAGGGCAGCAGGGGGCGCCGGTGCGTTGGGGGCAGGGTTGGTGGGAGTCGGAGAGGCTCTGCACCTATGGCGTGCCGTCGGTCTTGGCCTCGGCGAGGGACTGGGCACCCTGCTGTACGCTGCCGGTTTGCATGGCCTCTTTGGTTTCGGTGGCGGACTGGCACTGGGCCTTGTCGCCCAGGCCTTCTTTCGACTTGGTGCTCTTGCTGGCCTCATTACCTTGCGCAGGGTCGGAGCCGCCGCTTGTGCCTTGGCCTTGTTTTCCGGGGGCATCGTCGTGGGGACCTTCCGACTGCAGCGAGACACGGCCCTCGAGGGTGGCTCGGCTCTTGGGGTGGCGCTGGTCGTCTCGCTCGTCCTTGCCTTCTTGGTAGCGCTCTTTGCGTCATGGCTCATCGACCGGGCCGGGGGCTATCTAGGAGAGGGCCTATTGGCGACCTCGGTCTTGGCCTTGATAGCCGGGCGATTGGTCCTCGTGCCAGGCATGGATCCGGCAATGCCCTCTTCGAGTGGGAGCGAAGAGCGCCCAAACGTAATCATGGTGGTTGTCGATACTCTTCGGATCGATGCGACCGGCCCCTATGGGGCTGCCCATACCGGTGGGGTGAGCCCAACTCCCAACCTCGATCGTTTTGCCGCCGAAGGGCTCGTGTTCGAGCGAATGTACGCCAACTCCACCTGGACGCGTCCCTCGATGGCGAGCCTTTTCACGAGCCGGATTCCGAGCGGTCATGGGGCCGTCAAGCAGGAGGATCCCCTGCATCACGATTTGCCCCATCTCGCAAAGGCCTTCAGTGAGGCTGGATACGCGACGGCGGCTGTTGTCACCAACGTCAACCTGGCGCCGGACTTCGGCTTCGATATGGGCTTTGATGCCTATAGATACTTTGGCCCGACAAGACCCCTTGGAGCTACTGGTCCCGCCGTACGGCTGTCTCTCATCAACGTAGTGCGCCTCCTTCAGGAGCGGCTGACGAGCCGACTTGCCCCCGAACGCTTCTATGGCGAGGCGCCGGTGATTACGCGCGATGCCCTTGAACTGGTCGATGGTCTAGAGGCTGGAGGCCCGTTTTTCCTGTGGGCTCATTACATGGATCCTCACGATCCTTACTTCAGGCGTCCTTACGACGGTTATGGAATAGCCCGGGTCAGGACGCCAAACCCACCCGCCGAGTGGGCACACGAGATGCGCGAGCTATACGATGCCGATGTCGGCTATTGGGACGAGCACTTCGGGAGGCTACTCGATGGTCTGGATGAGCGCGGTCTGCTCGACTCTTCGGTAGTGCTGGTGACCAGCGATCACGGGGAGGAGTTCTTCGAGCATGGGGGCTGGTGGCATGGCGAGACCTGCCATGACGTCGTCAGCCGAGTCCCATTGATTGTTCGCCTTCCGGGAGGGGCGGGAGGAGGGCACAGGGACAGGCGTCTTGCACAGATAATCGATGTGGCGCCGACACTGCTATCGTCGGCGAGGCTCCCAGTTCCCGAGGGCATGAGCGGCCGCGATCTTCTCGGAGCCGACGATGACGGAGCCGATCGGGTGGTCGTCATGGAAGAGGATCACGGTGGCATGGTGCTCTCCGGAGTAGTGTGGGATCGCTACAAGCTGATAAGGGCCGAGCCAGACAACCCAAGGGGCTTTCCAGAACTCCAGCTCTTCGATCTCGAGCGTGATCCAGGGGAAGAGACGAACATCGCGGACACCGAGCCGCGGCTGGTAGAGCAGCTCATCGAGCTCCTTGAACGAAGGCTGGCGGGAGAGCCGGCGGCCCCGCCGGCTTCCGAGCGACGAACGGTGGACGTGGACGCCGCCCTGGAAGAAGACCTCCGTTCCCTTGGATACATTCAGTAAGCGGCCCTGCTCGAAATCACTTCTTTCTCCTGCGAGCCCTGGCGCCTCCGCCGCCGAGCACTCCAACATCCGTCAGTATCGCTAGGATGATGAGAATCCACCCCATTGGCGGCACCTCTCCAACCTCGCCCAAAGAGGCGAAGGAGAAAGCGTAAGCGAGCGCCGTCAACGGCAGGAAGAGAAAACCCAGCAAGGGCCATACCCAGTGCTCGAAGGCCTGCTGCATGTAGCCGCCGCCAAACAGCCAGACTAGAAGAAAGATGACTCTTGGAAAGAAAAGGGCCGCGCAGCCGAGCACGAAGGGCATCGGGATCTCCAGTCAGTGGTTGGTTGCGAGCAGGCCTGAAGCGACCGGCACGCAAGCATGCGTTGGCTCGAATGGCATATGGACGGTGGATCGAGGTCGGATCTTGTTAGAATACAGCCACCTTCTTGGTACTTTAATCGTAGTGAGTCGTTGAGTCTTCTAGACCTCGAGAAAACTCTGACTATCCCCATGCACCACGAGACGCTCGGTAGGGAGTAGATATGTCCGGCCACAATCGTTGGACGAAAATCAAGCGCCAAAAAGAGGCGCAAGGAGCCAGCAAGGGACGATTGTTCACCAAGGTGATAAGGGAGCTGACTGTTGCGGCTCGAGAAGGGGGAGGCGATCCCGAGGGGAACGCGCGGCTGCGCGCGGCCATGGATGCCGCCAAGGAAGCCAATCTTCCAAAGGACAACATCGAGCGGGCAATCAAGCGCGGCACCGGCGAGCTCGAGGGAGACGCCTTCGAGGAGATGAGCTACGAGGGCTATGGGCCCGGTGGCGTGGCCATTCTGGTGGAGTGCGTCACCGACAATCGAAACCGGACCGTGGGCGAGATTCGTCACCTCTTCTCCAAGGGAGGAGGCAACCTTGGGGAGTCCGGCTCCGTCTCGTGGATGTTCGAGCGCAAGACGGTCATGGAGCTATCCAAGGACGGCTTGTCGGAGGAGGCCGCAATGGAGGCCGCCATCGATGTGGGCGCCGAGGACGTCGTCGATCTTGGGGACTGCTACGAGGTTCGGGCGGACAGCACGGCTTTTCGTTCCGTGCTGCAGGGTTTGGAGGAGCGGGGCCTTGCGCCCAAGGAAGCCAGACTCGCCTGGATTCCGAAGAGCGCGGTGAGAATCGAGGGAGACGCCGCCAAAAAGGTTCTGAAGCTCGTCTCGCTTCTCGAGGAATCCGATGACGTACAGAACGTATGGGCGAACTTCGAGATCGACGAGTCGGACATGGAAGCTCTTGCTCCATAGCTCCAACCTCTCTTCAACGCCCGGCGAATTCTGTTACCCTACGCCGAAATGAGAGTACTGGGCATAGATCCGGGCACCAATGTCTGCGGATGGGGAGTGGTCGAGGCAACGCGGCCGCGCTCGACTCATCTCGGCCATGGGGTCATTCGAATGAAGGGTGAGCTGCCGGGGCGGCTTGCCAAGCTATGCGCGGAAATCGACGCTGTTATCGGAAAGTGGAGCCCCGACGTGGTGGCCGTTGAAGGGGTCTTCACACACAGAAACGCGAGGAGTGCCTTGATTCTGGGTCACTCGAGGGGAGTCTCGTTGCTCTGCGCGGCTCGGGCCGGCCTCTCGGTGGAGGAGTACACTCCCGCGACGGTCAAGAAATGTGTAGTAGGAAATGGCCGGGCGGAAAAGCGTCAGGTTCAAACCATGGTGGCCGCTCTTCTAGGCATTCCACAGCCGAAGGTCACCGATGCCGCCGATGCTTTGGCCGTGGCTCTTTGTCATGTGCAGAACGCGTCCGTTGCTGCTCGGCTGCAAAATGGGCTTCGAAGGTCGAGATGACTACCTACGAGGACGTCTCGAGCACGCAAGAAGGAGTGAGACTCGGATGATCGCGCGAATCACTGGAACGGTACTGGAGAAGGGGGTCGATCATGTCATCGTCGACGCGTGTGGAGTAGGGTACAAGGTGTTCGCATCACTAGGGACTCTTTCCATGCTTCCGGCGCCGGGCGGCGAGGCTGCCCTGCGGGTGCATACCAACGTCGCGGAGACCGCCTTCGATCTGTACGGGTTCGGTGATGGCCTGGAGGAGGAGGTGTTTCGCTGCCTCATAGGTGCGCCGAACATCGGCTGCAAGAAGGCCATGCAGATACTCTCCGGGCTTCCGGCCTCCGAGATAGTCGCGGCGGTTCGCTCTGGTGATGTGGCCTCATTGGCAAGGGCCCATGGGGTCGGAAAGAAGACCGCCGAGCGACTAGTGGTCGAGCTGCGAGACAGGATCGCCGCGCTGGTGACGGAGAGGAAGGATATAGATGACTCACGAAGGCCAAGGCCCACTGCGGTCGTGGATCACGTGACAAGCGGACTTGTGGGGTTAGGGTTCAAGCTGGAGCAGGCGCGCTCGGCCGCCGAGGCGACCGTGGAAGAGATCGGTGGCGATGACTTGCCGGCATTGTTGCGCGATGCCTTGCAGAGGCTTCGAAGGGCGTAGCCTCATCACTCACTTTCAATAGGACAGGAGGCCAGTTGTCATGCAGGGACCAAAGTTGACCGAAATGAAGACTCTTCGCTACGAGAGGCCCGAGATCGACAAGGGCTACACGGACCAAACGCTTCATGTGGATGTAGGCAGCGGTGAGATAGCGATGAAGCCGGTC
>SKWY01000015.1 GCA_007128675.1 Deltaproteobacteria bacterium
CGTCGAAGAAGCGAACCCCCTCTCGCTTCCCCATCACCGGATCGAGTCCGAAGGACTCGAAAGTGGTGACCTTTCCTCGTGACACATGCCGTGCGAAAAGCTCGAAGCTCTTCTCGCGCGTCGAAAAAGGTCGAAAGCCTGGAACTTCAGTCATGATTTACCCCGTCGAGCCCCCGCATGAACACCAAACATACGCTCTTTCGGAAGCCACGGGAAGCAGGAAGGTCTACTCAGCGTCTGCTCTCCGCGCTTCTTTCGTGATGTCGTCGGCACGATCCATCGGTCCAAACAACTCTACGGAGCGGTCATCAAGTCTGATTTCGACGCCTCAATTACAAGTTCCGTCAGGCTTCATCACGCGCACATGAAAGTGATTGTCGTGCCCAGAAACGCTACGCATGAAAGTGCCGTGCCACGGTTGATATTCGAATCTAGATTCGAAATATGCATTCACCTCATCCTGAACTGCGGTGTCGTTGAAAATGATTCCACAAGCATGCCCCGTGTCGATGAAAAGCTTAGCCAAATCAATTGCGGGCTGCTTGTTCGAGCAGCTGATGCTCGTAGCGCAGGATACAACGATATCAACATGCGTTCCATCATCATGGGTCTGGTGCTGCACCGTGCTGCAGCTCGGATGAGCATTCATGTCCCGTATGCCGATAGGAGCCAACGATGGCCAAAGCTCCTTCCAATGAAATGCAACTGTATACAAAACATCGATCAGAACACGGGTTCCCCGTGAACACGCATCCGCCTTGCGCGTATAGAGGCCAGACGGCTCCGATTCAGGCATTAGATAATAGCCGTCCACAACGTTGTCGGGATTGAAGTTCGGAGGACTCAAGAGTGTGGATTCACAATCGGCATGGGCACTCAGCGAGTACTCGGAGCTCTGCGGCAAAAAAGGAATGAAGTCGCCCTCCAAGACATGCCAGCTGGTCACGAACACCGTAAGCCATTCATCCTCACTGGCACGAACAAACACGCTGGCGACATCAGAGTTGCTCCCCTCATCGAGAACCTGGATCGTAAGGTCGTCTTCGCAAATCCCAGTATTCCCATCAAATACGGTGTTGCCCCCTTCATCATGGACAATCAGCACAGGACTCCACTCTCCTCCTGTTCTAGATAACGTGACTTCCAAATCCACGTCGGCGAGGGCCAGAAGCGGGTATGCGTGAACATTGTAGCGTCCAGTGCTGAAGTCCTCGTCAATAACCCTAGATCCACACGATGCGCTCAAGAGGGGCGCGTCCCAACAAGCGGCGACCGCGCAAGGATCGTACTCATTCAATGAATCCTCTTCCTCCGGCTCATCCTCTTCCTCCGGCTCATCCTCTTCCTCCGGCTCATCCTCTTCCTCCGGCTCCAGGAACAGTGCCGTGAGTTCTACATCCCGCTCCACTAGGAATGAGTACTCCGCCGCGTCGCTCACGAAGACATCGTGTTCGTACCAAGCCTCAAACAGATATCCCTCATTGGGAATGGCCCCAACAGTAATGTGAGTGCCCTCCAAGTATTCTCCACTACCGATCAGTGTTCCGCTCGCTTCGGGCTGGACCAGGAGGGAAACCACAAACATCTGAGGCAGCATTTCGAATCGCGCCACGAGATCTACGTCGCGACGCAAGACAAAGCTATGATTCGCAGTGTCGCTTACAAGGGCATCATCCTCATACCATCCAACAAATCTAAACTGGTCATGGGGCTCTGCTGAAACGGAAACGCGCTCACCGTCGGCGAATGTGCCGTTTCCAACAACGATGCCGCTATCCAAAGGATCCACGCCAAGCGTCACATCGAAGAATGAGAGCACCACATGACCGTCACCGCAGGCCAGCAGCAGGTGTGAAGAAACAATTGCTGGAAGCATTATGCGCCAAAGAAACCCGGAGCCATTATTTGGTGCCCTGACAGACGATTTAGGCCTTGGAAATGGTGGTTTCTTGTGCATTGCGAAACGTAGCTGCGTGGGGCAGTGTGAAGCCGAAGGCACGGCAACAATCGTGCTGCTATTAGCCTTTCTCATCTCAATCTAGCTGTCAGGCTGGTCTAGCATCAGGTTCATACCGTGATTCAAATCACTTGATGACAAACTAAGGCCTCATTGTGCAGGAATTGTCCTTAAATCACCTCTTCGTGTCTCAAAAGTCCATCGAGCCGAATACCGGCAGGTGGCCCGGGCTGGTGTGCTCGGATGAGTCGAGGCGGGCTCCGCTTCGGCGGAGGCTCATAGTACCTCGCTTCAACCCTCCATGCGGAGGCTTTGTCATCGAGGTATGGAGCGCCCCGTCATCGGATGCCTTGGCGCTGGTGACGGAAGCGGCTCTGAACTGGGCTGGAGCCGTATGAGTGGGAGAGGGCGCATCGTCTTCCACGGACTATACGAACGCAACGAGCCGGCCACCCCGGACGACAGACGCATTGGGGGGCTAGGTAGGCGTTTGAGCCAGTACCTGCATTAGGGCATCTTGCACCGAGCCGCTTTTGCGAAAGCCTCTAAAGTGCCATCTACATTCGAAGGTCTAGAACCGCGAATCCGTCCTCATAGTCCCCTTCTTCCACGAAGCCCTCGATCGAGATCGCGCCGTCGAGCAGGTCACGAGAGCCTTGAACGAGCTCGGAGATGGGCCAGTTGCCACATTCGAGGTGGGGCCGGTCGCTGGGCACGAGAAACACGGTCACGGTCATTGGCGAGGACGGCCCGGTCCACTGTCTGTACTCAGAAAAATAGGCGTCATCCGGGCCGGGCTCACACAAAACGCCGATGCGTCGAAGATTGAGAGTCTCTTCATCGTTTAAAGCGTCCATATCGACACTGCCGAAACGAAGGAGAACCTCCACGACATCCCCGGCCTGGGCGACTTCGGCTTGGGTCTCGGGGCTCACATGCACCTTCACATCGACGCCGCCGATCCCGCAGCCACCGAAGCCGATTAGAACAGCAGAGCAGGCAAGGATGATAGTTCTTTTCAAGAGTGAGAACATGAGGTTACCTCAACAAGGCGAAAGAAGCGGCGAGCAGGGCTCTTACCGTCGTCATAGTGGTCATTCCGCGACTTGCGGGGCAATCGAGCAAGTACTGTACCACTCAACAACGCATCGAACGATATGGCCCAGACGCACGAGTGGCGTGAAGAAAAGCAGGTCCTTACGAGTCGTTCAGCGGAGTAGATACTCTAGCTCGGTCACGGATTGGGTGCCTGAATGCGACACGGTTGTCATGAGTGCTCGCTAGGGCGCTCGCTAAGCGCTCGCTAAGCGCTCGCTAGGTGCCAGGCGCTTAGGCTTTGCTTAGGCTTTGGTGCTTAGGCTTTCCTTAGGCTTTGCTAGGTGCCAGGCGCTTAAGCTTCGCCTTTATCCGGTGGGACCGAGCAAGCTTGAACATGAGGGGGCCTTGTTCAGGCTTATTTGTTATGCTTGAATAGGCTCTTGGCCTGTTTCCGTTTAGCGACCGGCCCCTCGCGGAGATGAATCATGGCGACGCTCCAGACCAGACAGTGGCCTGGCAACCCCGCCGGGCTCACCCGGCGCGCTCGTATGCCCTGCAAATATGAGGTGTATCTGCCCGACCCTCTCGTTGGTCGCCGGATCAGGCTCGATGGAGAGGTTGCGGCAGAGGTGGCGGATGCCGAGGCCGCCCTCACGAAGCTCAACTCGATGGCATCTACCCTGGCCGACACGGAGGCTCTTGCGAGGCTTCTCCTGCGGGCCGAGTCGGTGGCTTCTTCTCGTATCGAAGGCCTCCAAATGGGAGCACGTCGCCTGCTCCGCGCGGATGCGGCACGGAGAATCGGCGTAGAGACTCGAGACGTTACTGCCCTGGAGATTCTGGGCAACATTGACGCCATGGCTTGGGGTACCGAGGCGGTAGGAGAGGGCGAGGAGATATCTCTCGAGCTACTGCTGGAGGTTCATCGGCGCCTTCTGGAGACAAGCCGCCTTCACCAACAAGCAGGCCGAGTACGCGACGAGCAGAATTGGATCGGCGGGAGCGGCTACCATCCGTGCTCGGCCGCCTTCGTGCCGCCGCCGCCGTCGGAGGTGCCAGCGCTCTTGGAGGATCTGTGCGCGTTTTGCAACGACGATGGACTTCCTGCAATCGCTCAGGCAGCGATAGCTCATGCGCAGTTTGAAACCATACACCCCTTCGCGGATGGAAACGGCCGAGCCGGTAGGGCGTTGATACACATGGTGCTGCGGCGCCGCGGCCTTGCGCCACGTTTTCTGCCGCCCGTTTCCTTGATCCTGGCGACTCTGTCCGATGACTACATAAGAGCCCTGAACAACTCTCGTTACCTTGGATCCCCCGATACGGAGGGCGCGCATGTTGCGCTGAATCAATGGGTCGGCTTCTTCGCGGCCGTGTGCGCTCGTGCCGTTCACGATGCATGGGAGTTCGAGGCCGAGATCCGAAACATACAAACGAGCTGGCGCGAGCAGCTTCCCTCGCTGCGCGCGGGGTCTGCTGTCGAGCTCCTGATCCGCGCTCTCCCTACCGCTCCTATCCTCACGGCGAGCACGGCCGCCGAGTTGATTGGTAGATCATTTCAGTCCACCAACCAGGCCATCGGCCGATTGGTCGATGCGGGCATTCTTTCGCAGGTGACCGTCGGCCGGCGCAATCGCGCCTTCGAAGCGCCCGCCATCATCGATGTCTTCGGGGCCTTCGAGCGGAGTCTCGCCAGCCCAGACGGTGATACGCGGCACTCGCCACCGTCACGTCCAGTGCCGCCGCGAGGCCGGCCGCCTGGCTGAACGGGCTGTTTGCCTCGATGGCGGCTTCGTGCTGACGCCGCCAGAAGGGGCTTTACCATTGCCCGAACACGAGCTTCGGGTCAGTGCTATCTTGTCTGGAAGGAGAAGGGGATACGGGCGAGCGACATCAAGGCTGCTACACTCATCGAGAATCTGGATTGTAGGACCTCTTCGCAAATCCCAGCATTTCCATCAAACAAGGTGTTGCCCGCGTCATCATTGACAATCAGCACGGGACTCCAGTGTCCATCTGGCACGGAACCGGGTACGACCGTCGGCATAGCGATAGGCAATTAGGCTTTCAGATAATGGCTCGAGTCAAAACAATTCTATTGATCGCACTTGTCGCGACAGCGGTGGTTTTTGGCGCATGCGCCCACTCGGAGAAGCCGACTCGCTACGGAAAGTCCTTCTCGTACGGACTTCGACATGACAAGTCGGTCTACTTCCTGCTCGACTATCAGGTCTCGCGTGCCCGATCGCCGGTATGGTTCATCATGCCGATCGAGCGAAGCCCGCTCGTGCTATTTCACGAGATCTACCTGTACCGTTATGAGCCTACTTCGGGGCACCTCGAGCGGCTCGCCACGCTGCACGACTCTCCTTCGCGCGGCGTCAACGTCGGCGACTCCAAGTTCATCAAGGACGGTGACGTCTTCGTCTTCGCATATCGTGCCGGTTTCGATGAGGAATACCGACTTCTCTATGAGATTCGGCAATGGGACATAGCCGAGCGTCGACTTCGCGACGTAGGCCCCAAGATCGCTGGTACCAGGGACTCCGCGCTCTACCAGCGCTATTTCGGTGACTACTCCAGTCCAGCCGTAGCAAACCCCGGAGTTGTCGGAATATCGAAGCTGATCCGAGAGATTCTCGCCGATGTAGAAGACTCCGCCTGGGACCTGCCCCGGAAATGGTAGAGACGCGGCAGCCTCGTCGTTCTGCTCTCCATTTGTCGGCTCTTCATGCTCGCGAGGTGTCGAACAAAGATCCAGGCGTTGCGAGCGATTGGGCGGGCGAGGAAGGATGCGATCATCATGGTTCCAAGAGCGGCCGGCCGCGCCAGACGCGCTTGAACGTTTCGTCAGCGTGGAGGAGCCTGAACAGGGCCAAGCTGGCCTCATTCTCCATATGCGCCGGGTGCCGGCCGCGTGTGCCAGCTAATCAGAGCCCGGGCGGCCGGCGCCAAGCTGCTTCTGTTCGGAACGGAGTTCACTTTGGCGGTCGCCGCCGCCGCTTCGCGATCCATTCGTCCAGAATCGCGGTTTCTGGTTTGGAGGCTCTGCAAAGCTCCACTATACTTTACTAACTTACGCCTGACTAATATTCTTGTTCCCATGAGAGTCCCGTATTCAGCTCGCCTGATAGGCCGAAAGGCCGAGTGGTCGCGCCTCCAGGAGTTCCTGGGCGGCAAGACCAAGCAAGCCACCCTGGGAATCGTGTGGGGCAGGCGCCGTGTCGGCAAGTCGCTTCTGCTGGAGTCGTTCGCCGAGAAGACCGGTGGATTCTATTACGAGGCAGTGCGCGGCTCTGGAGCCGAGGCTCTGAGAGACCTAGGCGAACGCCTGGGTGCCTACCAGGGTAGCGCGGCACCCCTGGCATTGGCGGACTGGGAGGAGGCCATTTGCGCCTTGCTCGCTCTGGCGCGTGCACGGAAGACCGTGATCGTGCTGGACGAGTACCCCTACCTTCTGGAGCATACTCCCGGGCTCGACTCGATCGTCCAGCGGGTGCTTGGTTCACGTAGCGGCGGCAAGCGGCCCAGCCCTGCTCGGCTGATCCTGTGCGGATCGGCCATGAGCATCATGAGCGGTGTGTTGTCCGGAACAGCCCCGCTACGCGGACGGGCCGGACTCGATCTCCGCCTGTCCCCCTTTGACTTCAGGCAGGCTCGAGCACTCCATGGGATCGACGATCACCGTACGGCACTAAACACCTACGCCGTGATCGGGGGAGTGGCCGCCTACGCGCGAGAGATGGTCGACGGTGACATGCCGTCCGGCGCTAGAGACTTCGATCGGTGGGTGTGCCGTCGCGTCCTGTCACCAGCGGCGCCCCTCTTCAGCGAGGTCCCGCTGCTTCTCTCGGAGGATCCGGCACTCGCAAAGGCCAGGAAGCTGAATCTGTATCACGCCGCCCTCGCGGGGGTCGCCACCGGCCACCACGCCCATGCAAAGCTGACCTCCTACGTCAAGACCTCCGGCCCCTCGCTGGCTCCGATAATCGAGGCTCTCGTGGCATCGGAGTTGGTGGAGCGCGTTCAAGACCCCCTTCGCGAAAAGCGCCCGACCTATCACCCGGCGGACCCTCTGCTACGCTTCTACTACGTCTTGATAAGGCGCCATCACGCGCGTCTTGCGCGACACGACGCAAAGGCGGCCCGGATCTGGTCCTCGATTGAGCCTACCTTTCGGTCACAGGTCATCGGCCCTTGCTTCGAGGGCATTGCCAGGTACTGGGTCACCCATTTCGCGAGCCCCACCACGACAGGCGGCGAGATCGACAAGGTCGGCCCGACCAGTCTGTCGGGACATGACGCAATCGGCCAGATCGACGTCGTCGTCACGGGCCATGGCGAGGTCGGCGGCGCGGCGCCGGTGACGGCAATAGGAGAAGCCAAGGCCGGCGAGCGCATCTCCGGACGTCATCTACGTCGGCTCGAGGCGGCGCGTAGGGCAATCGGAGCCCGGGCGGCCGGCGCCAAGCTGCTTCTGTTCGGCACAACGTTCACTCCGGCGGTCGTCGCCGCCGCCCGCGCAAGGTCGGACGTGGAAGTCGTCGATCTGGATAGGCTGTACGGAGGGGATTGAGTCGACAATCTCATTGTTGGCTCCCCTGCTCGCTAGCTGCCGCACAAAGACCCAGGCGTTGCGAGCGATCCGGACGGCAGGGCCTCCACCGATTCGCTTGGGTATGAGGTGCCCGCGGCATCCCTCACGGTGCCGTCCGTCTCTAGCGGGGGGCGAACAGGGCGGCCGATACATGGTAGAGATTGAAGGTCAAAGAGCCGACGCACCCGAGGCACAATGGACGAATCCGCCGTCAAGACCGTGATCCAGATCTCGGACTCACACCTCCCAGCTCGAGAGAACTGCTTGCTGCGAGGCGTCGACGTCCGTGCCGGGCTGCGTTCGGTTTTGATGGAGATCGACCGAGCAATTCAGGCTCCGGAGTTTTTCATCCACACGGGCGATCTCATCCAGACCGAAGCGCCTGACGATCCGGTCGAGCGCAGCCGCCTGGCGCGCGAGGCCTATGCCGGGGTCAAGGGAGCGCTCGGCGCCGCTCGAGGCGTCGTTCACTGCGTTCCCGGAAACCATGATGTTCGCGAAGTGATGGCCTGCGCGCTCGCGGATGGCGCGCTGTCCATGGAGAAGCGGATTCTTGCGGGAGAGTGGCAGATACTGATGCTCGACTCTTCGCTCTCCGATGCTCCGGGAGGACATCTGTCCGAACCCGAGCTGGAGTTCTTGGAGGCGGCGCTCTCCGGCGACCGGCGGCACGCTCTTGTCTTCATGCACCATGCGCCGGTGTCCATAGGGAGCGGCTGGCTGGACACGATGGTATTGGACAACGCAAGGGAACTCTTCGGGATCGTGGAGCGAAGCTCGAACGTGCGAGGGATCGTCTTTGGCCATATCCATCAAGAGTTCGAGAGCCGCTGGGGGGAAGTCGCGCTTC
>SKWY01000231.1 GCA_007128675.1 Deltaproteobacteria bacterium
CTCAACCGCGCGCCACACTCCCCTGGCGCTCGGATCGATGTTCAGCGCTTCTAGCTGCTCCATCAGCACGAAGGGAGGGCCACTCGGAATTGCACCTTGCCGCCAAGCGAGGAGAGTGTGAATCTTTGACGTCTCGAGCTGGAGCACATGAACGCCGAGCACGCAAGCCGCTCCAACCGTCCAGTCGCAGCTGAGGGTCAGGTAGGCCAGGAAGTCGTCCGAGGCGCCGATTATCTCGAACAGGCCATCGACGGGAGTGTTTGCGTCAATCTGCTCATGGTCTTGCGACACTTCCAGTGTTGCCGCGGTGTGTTCTCGACAGATCCTCTCACTCTCCGGTCTCGGCAGGTAGCTTGTGTCGACAGGTATACGAAAGGCCGGCACAAGGCGAGAACGCAACTCCTCGCGAGGCTTGTCCGCGGGGGAAGCAAAAACGCCTTCTTGCTCCCCGTCGCCGGAATCGGACGGTGCATTGAGCCCGACACGGACTGGCCCGGCAACCCCTCCTGACGCCACCAAGGCGTCGGCGACCTGCGCCGCTGAACCGCGAGGCAAGGACCGATTACGATCGATGAGTAGGCCCCCTACCTGACTGAGTGACTCGATACCGGCGAGGCGATTCAAAGCATCGTTCTTGGAAATCGTCACGATGCCCTTGACGGTAACGAGCGATCCGAGACCCTCGAGACTCTTGAGCCGCGGGTTAGCCACTATTGATAGGTGGCCGCCCACTTCTGCTAGGGCATCGAGTCCGTGAAGACTGGTGAGAGAGTCGCACCTCGACACTTCAATTTGGCCGCCCACTTTCTTCAGGGCATCGAGTCCACGAAGACTCGTGAGAGAGTCGCAGTTCGACACTTCTATTCGGCCACCTACCCTGGCCAAGGACCGCAGGCCGGCGATGCTCGTAAGAGCGCCGTTTCCTTCCAACAATAGGTCTCCGCCGACGGAGGCGAGCGACTCCAGACCCACAACGTTCGTGATGGACGTAGCTCCCGACAGATTGAGATGGCGCTCTACCGATGCCAGCGACCCCAGCGCCCGCAAGTCGGTAAGGACAACGTTGTCGGATAAATCGAGCGTGCCGCCCACCTCACGCAGCGATTCGAGGCCGCGCACGCTTCGAAGAGCAGGCATCAGAGAGATCAAGAGATCCCCGCCGACGCTCGTGAGAGACTCGAGGCCCTCGAGCGTCTCGAGGGAGATGCTGCGAGGGAGTACGAGATTGCCGCCAACAGAGGTAAGCGAGCCGGCGCCTCGAAGGCTGGACAGCTCGACATTGCATGAAAGGTCGAGGTTGCCGCCGATCGTCTCCAGCGAATCGAGTCCTCGAAGGCTGCGCAATACCGGAAGCGCCGAGACGTCCAAGGAGCCTCCGACCGAGGTGAGATCGGCGAGGCCGGATAGGCCTGTCAGTGCGGCGTTGTCCCGTATTGTCAGGCCGTCGCCTATGGACGTGAGCGCGCCCAACCCCTCGAGGTTCGAGAGGGTCTCGTTCCTGAAGATGTAGACGGTGCCTTCTACCGTCGCAAGAGAAGAGAGCCCATCGAGCTTCGACAGGGCGGTGTTGTAACCGATCCTGACATTGCCTCCCACGCTGGACAGCGACTCCAGGCCCCTGAAATCCGCAAGAGACCTGTTGCCATACAGGATAAGATTTCCGCCGACGCTCAAGAGCGATCTTAGCGCGCCTAGATCTTCCAGTAATGTGTGCGAAATGTTCAGATCTTCTCCCACACTCGCCACCGATCCCAGGCCTCCCAGCTCGGTGAGGGCGCGGTTTGTATCGATCTGCAGGCTGCCTCCAATCTCGGTGAGAGACTTCAGGCTCGCAAGGTAAGTGAGGGCATGGTTCCACCCGAAGATGAGGTCGCCTCCAACGGAAGTCAGAGACTGCAGGGCCGAGACGTCCGTGAGCGCAGAGTTGCCGGTAACCTCGACGTGGCCCCCGACAACGGCAAGTGATTCCAGTCCCTCCAGGTTCTCTAGAGCCCTATTGATGGTGACGTTGACCTCCCCATCCACGGCCCGCAACGAGCCAAGACCTCGTAGGCTCGTGATGGCATCATTCGACTCGATTGTTAGGTTGCCTTCGACATGCTCGAGAGCGGCTCTGCTCTCCAGCCCGTCGTCCGGTAGGTTCCATTGCGAGATTGTCAGATTTCCCGATATCTTTTGGAAACCGTCCTCCACGAACCGCGCCCAATCCTCCGCGCTGGAAATCGTGACCGAGCCATCCAGCGTCTTGGGCTCGACTTGCGGCGGCGTGGTCACTTCCGCCGGACCGTCGAGTGTTGCCTCTCCTCGGCAGCCGATGGCGACCAACGTGAGAATAAACGCAATCATGTAGATCAGTCGTAATTCTTGATGAACCATCCGTTGCACCCTCCCAAATCGACTGTGGGGCTTCTTACGCAGCTCCTACTCGGGGCACTTCAGGCCCTTTTCGACGACCTCCTCCACGTCGGGCTCGGTCTCCAACTCTAGGCGCTCGTCGCCGCGAAGGATCTCGAGGCGCAAGGGGTCCTCTATGATACGCAGAGCGCGGTCGAAGTCGGCCTTCCCACGAATCTCGACACCGCTCATCGAGAGCAGGTAATCGCCGGGGCGAAGGCCCGCTTCGTCGATGTAGGAGCCCTCGGCTACTGCAAGCACCTCGGCGGGCCTCCCACCACCACCTTGCCATCCGATAGGCATACGCACCTGCCGCACTTCTCTTTGCTCGACGCGGCAGTGTGTGTCGGACGCCAGGGCGGAAAGATCGGGGATGCCCGGTGTCTCCAGGAGACGGCGCCACTCCTCGGCCCAGGCCTCGCCTCCGTGCTCGGCTGCCAGCTCGAGCACCTCGTCGATGGTGTATGTGTCCCTATCGTCGGCCCACTCGCCGAACAGTCGCACCAAAAAGCCGGTCAGGCCTCGCTCGTCCCCAGCGGCACGGAGCAGGCCATCTAGGCGAAAGGCGAGGGCCGCTCCACCGCTGTAGGAGAATCGCCTCTGATTGGGATCGCGAAAGAAGCCGGTGCTCGCTTGAGGAAGGGTCTGCCGTCCGACGCGTCGAGCGTCGGCCTTTGCTTCGTTGATCTTCGACTCCACCATGCCGAGCCACTTCTCGTGCTCTATGATGCCGGACTCCCGAAGCGCAACGAGCGCCATCCAGTCCGTAAAGCCTTCGTGCAACCACTGGCAGTCGTTCTCGGCGGGATGGACGCGCTGAAAGACGTGGAACCACTCGTGACCGATGAGCCCGCGGACCACGCTGACGGACGTATCGTCGAGTACGGCGGGTATATGAAGGATGATCGAGTCGCGCCGAACAGAACCTCCAATGCTCGATGGGTCCTCGTGCAGGTTTATCAGTACCAGCGACGATGGCCGAGGAGACCGACCCATCAGCCGGTTCAGCGTCTCCACGATGGAGACGAGCTCGTCCACTAGCTCCTCGACTCTGTCGGCCTCTGCCCGCCCGCCCACGTAAGCGACGGTTACGGGCATGCCGGCCGCCTCCTCCTCGCGCACCTCGAGCTCACCGACGGCAAAGTAGTTGCTGCGAAGCTCTTGGTCCCATCCAGCTACGTGAACGTCATCCCCTTCGAGCGACCAGGGAGAGACGACACGCCAGCCCGGTGGCGCATCCACCGAGAGATGGACGGGCTCTTTGTCGACCCAATCAGGGCTCAAGAAGATCATGTGACCAAGGAAGAAGGCCCAGTCTTTACCCACCAGCGGCAACTCCAGGAGCCCTGGCCGGTGGCCGTCACCACCGAAGACCTCCTGGTGGGAGAGGATGATCTCGTACTCGAGGCGGAGGTGGGAGCACCGATTCGACTCCACCTCCCAGCGGTCCAGATCCACCCGCCGAACCTCGACGGGGCGACCGTCGGCGAAGGCTCGAACGTTGGCCACGAAACGGTCCAGTCCGCGCAGAGAGGCATAGTCACGGCGGATCGAAAAAGACGACTTCTCAGCGTCGGGGCAGGTCGCCTCGATAGAGAGGTCCACGGAGTCGGCTTCGGGCGAGGCGATAGTCAAGGTGTATGCCACGCCGCCGGCATCCCTCGAGACAGCGGCCTCGGCCTCGCCGGCAAGGTCGGAATCCTTGGCTGCCCGAGCCGACGTGCAGGCAGCAAGGAGCACGATGCAAAGAATCAGCGAGAAGGGTATCGCAAGCGCGCTCCCCCGTATTGAGCAGACGAGTTTTCGATTCAAGACGGCATCCTCCTTTCGGGTCACCTCCGGTGTCCCCTTCGCGGCACTGCTACGGTTACCGGGCAGCAGTTCAAAACCCGATAGCCTAGTCTTACGCGCGGGGTCCGCCATAGTACATCCAGTCTGCTCTAAACGATACGTTGGGGTCCATTTCGAACGGGAATATCGCTCTGCCGCCGAGAATGGACCTGGTCCGCCTGCTATAGCCGCACACCTCGACCGGATGTCCCTCCATGAAGCAGAGCGGTCGACCCCCCGAAGAGAAAGAGAAAAACGAGGACAGGCGCTTCGGCATTCCAACTACTCTTCTCTTTCGGAGACACAGCGTTGTCCGCGAAGAAGGAAAACGTGTCTTGATTGAAGAGAGAAAAGCCCACCGACCCTGAGCTACAATCCAAGGTGGAAAGTGGATAGTCGCGGAGCGCATGATGCGGGTGCAACCAATCGTTGTGGAACGAGCCTCCTTCGTCCGGGCAGCCATTATCGTGGCCGGCCTGCTGCTTTTTCTGCCGCCACCCTCTTCGGCGCAAGCCGAGGATCCTCGTCTTCCAGATAGACGCATCACCATAGAGCTTCGCGACGCTCCACTCGACCAGGTGCTCTACTTCATGGCGGAGCAAGCCGATCTTAATCTAGTCCTGGATGATGGAGTCGATGGCAAAATCACGCTACGTATGCGCAATGTCAAATGGCGTCATGCCTTCGAAATGATTCTTCGCTCCCATGGTCTCAGCTACGAGATCGAAAAGAGAACCTTGCTGATCGCCTCGGATTAGATCCGAATCGAGAGCAATCCACGGCTCCGCCGGACGCCGGTCAAGAGCACCCGGGCGGGATACCCGCATACTCGCATGCGATAAGCCTGTGCCGAAGGGTTGAATGCCTAAACGGCCCCCCTTGACGATCTCCAAGCGCCCACCGAGAATGCCGCTTCAGCCGAGCGTCGCCCGCCTTGGTTGGTCGAGGTGTATAAATGAAGACCTTGTCTAGAAGACAGTTCGTTTCCGGCGCCCTCCGAGGAGGCGTGTTGGTCGCCGCGGTCCCCTACTTCCCCGGGCTGTTAGGCTGCGCCGCCCGGACGGCCGCAGTCGTGGACGAGCCCACAGACTCGGCGCCCGATGTCTGGAGTCCTTACCCTCCACCGGAGGTGATGCAGCGGACCCTGGCCGTGGCGCTAGAGCGAGGAGGCGACTTCGCCGACGTGTACTTCGAGCGCCGGACCAGACAGAGTGTGCGGCTAGAGCGTGACAAGATATCCCAGGCGGGTTTGGGGACGAGCATGGGCGTCGGCGTTCGAGTCGTGAACGGCTCGCAAACCGGCTACGCGTACACACAGGAGCTGACAGAGGAGTCGATGCTAGACGCGGCGAAGACGGCCTCGCTCATCGCCACTGGAGCCGTGGCCTCGCCGATAGCGGCCCCTCTCTCTCCGGTGGAGGTGCCTGGCCGCTACCCCGTCACCACTCTGATGACCGAGCTGGACCTACGAAAGAAGATCGCCTTCTTGGAGAAGGCCAACCATGTCGCGTCAAAGGCCGATCCCAGAGTCGAGAGGGTGACTGTCTCGCAGCACGACGGGCTGGATGAGGTGATGATCGCCACCAGCGACGGTTGCCTGGTTCAAGACGTAAGGCCCGGAGTGGGCTTGATGGTTTCGGTAGTGGCGGTCGACCAGGATGGAAGACGAGAGACAAACTCCCACTCGATTGGCGGTAGGCGGGGCGCCGAGCTGTTTACCGACGAGGCGATAGCGTCGGTGGCCAATGAGGCCGTACGTCGCACCGCGGTTCTCTTCGACGCCGTGACTCCTCCCGCGGGCACCATGCCCCTCGTGATGGCGCCTGGATCGAGCGGCATCTTGCTGCACGAAGCCGTGGGCCACGGTCTGGAGGCCGACTTCAACCGAAGAGGCCTCACGGGTTACTCCAACCGTGTGGGCGAGAAGGTGGCATCCGAGCTGTGCACGGTCGTGGATACGGGACTCGAAGAGGGCGATCAGGGCTCCCTGCGGGTCGACGACGAGGGAACGCTAACCGAAAGGACCGTGCTCATCCAAAACGGCGTGCTGGAAGGCTACATGCAGGACCGGCTCAACGCCCGTCTAATGGGCGTGCCCCTGACGGGCAACGGCCGGCGACAATCCTTCAAGCATCCAGTGATGCCGAGGATGCGGGTCACATACTTGGAGCCCGGACCCCACGAAAAGGACGAGATAATCGCCTCCGTGGATCGAGGCATCTACGCCGTCGCCATCACCAGCGGCCAGGTGGACATCACCTCCGGCGACTTCACCTTCTACGTAAATCACGGCTACCTGATCGAGAAGGGCAAGATCGGCCCTCCCATCAAGGACGTGAACCTGATCGGCAACGGCCCCCAGGTCATGACACGGATCACGATGGTCGGCGACGATCTCGAAGTCTCGTCGAGCGGCTTCAGCATCTGCGGGAAGAGGGGCCAGAGAGTTCCAGTGGGCCTTGGCCAGCCACACATCAAGGTGTCCGCCATAACAGTCGGCGGCGTCGCATAGGTTGAGAGGGCGAGAAATGAGCGAGACCAAGCGTGAGCTGTCTCGAGTAGCGGAGAAGGCACTAGACGCCGCCAAGAAGGCCGGCGCTACCGAAGCTTCGGCCAGCGTGCGCCAAAGCAGGTTCTTCTCCGTGTCCATCGAGGACGGCGAGGTGGACAGCCTGGAGGAGTCGGCCGACAGGGGCCTGTCTCTCCGGCTCTTCGTCGAGGGAAGGTACCTCGCGGCGAGCACCTCCGATCTTCGGCCCGATGCCCTCCGCGATTTCGTTTCGCGGGGGGTCGAGGCCGCAAGATTCCTCGACGAGGAACCCGACCGTCGCCTGCCCGATGAGGAGCTTCTCGCTGACCCTCCTTCGGTGGACCTACAAAACTACGATCCTGCCATCGACGAGGTCTCCAAGGAGCACAAGATGGACATGGCCGTTCAGGCCGAGGCCTCCGCGAGAGCCGTCGATCCGGCAATCTTCCACGCGCAGGCGAGGTTCTACGAGAGCCGGCGCGAACGGGTCTTGCATAACAGCGCCGGTTTCGAAGGGCATCAGCTATCAACCGGCTTCTATGTCTCCGCATCGGCCTTCGCTCGTGACACCGAGCACAAACAGCGGGTGCAGTGGGACTACCGCAATGGCGTCAAGCTCTCGATGCTCGACGATCCAGCCGCGGTCGGTGTCGAAGCCGCGAACCGGGCCCTTCGCGCCCGCGGCTCACGCCAGGTACCCAGCGGAAAGTACGACCTCGTTCTCGAGAACCGCGTGGGCGATTGGCTCCTCCGCCTCCTCTTGGTCCCAATCAACGGCCGGATCCTCTATCAGGAGAGGTCTTTCCTTCGAGACAAGCTGGGCGAGCAGGTGGCCACACCACTGCTGACGATAAGGGACGAACCCAAGCTGAAGCGAGCGCTCGGCTCGAGACTCTTCGATGGTGAAGGCATTGCTTCCAGGCCCCGTGCGATCGTCGAGCAAGGTGTACTCAAGAACTTCTTTCTAGACACCTTCCACGCTCGCAAGTTGGGCATCGCGCCCACCTCCGGCTCCTCCAGCAACCTCGTCTTGGCTCCAGGGGAGAACTCACCAGATCAGATCATCAAAGGCGTGAAGAAAGGCATTTGGGTGACGGGGATGCAGGGCGGCGGCTCCAACAGTCTGACAGGAGACTTCTCGAGCGGAATCGGAGGCTTCTTGATCGAGAACGGCGAGGTGGGCCACCCCGTCGGCGAGATCAACGTAGCGGGCCGGACCCAGGACCTTCTGATGTCGATCGCCGAGGTGGGAAACGATCCCTTCCTGCATTCTCGGAGGCGCGTGCCCACGTTGAAGCTGCCCGACCTGGCGGTCTCCGGCACTTGAGGCGAGGACCTAACGATCCCAAAAGCTGTACCTCAACCCGACTCTTGGTCCGAGAGCGTTTGCTCCCCTCCCTGCCCCCCGCTCTCCCACCGGCAGGATCGCGCTGAACTCCTGCTGAACGATAACGCCAAGCACGCTGGAAATGGCGAAGTCCACGCCCATTGCCCCAGTTAGGCCGAAAGCAAAATACCGCACACCCTCTCTTCCCGAGGGCGCCGAGAGCTCCACCTCTACAAAAGAACCTCCCAGGCCAAGGAAGGGACGCGCTCTTCGACCCGAACGAAATCTGTAGCCGCCCCCTGCCCC
>SKWY01000483.1 GCA_007128675.1 Deltaproteobacteria bacterium
AGAAGACCGGCGATGAAGAAATGGGTCCGAGACATGGCTGCGGTGTCAACCGCCCGGGTACACCCCACTAATCCCATACTCTCTAGAAACCTTGTTCCTTTCGCTCCTTCCCTCCCCATTTAGGGGGCTTCGGCTTCGTCCCCCTGGTCGATCGGAACCTGCGGAGCCACGTCAGGCTCGTCGTTCGCGGTTTCTTCTGCCTCGAGACTCTCAATCTCCTCGTCGGCTTCCACAGCCTGCGGTACTGGCCGCCGCCGTTGGGGACGTTTGACCGGCATCTCACGAGAAGCCGGCCTTTCTTGTGCTCCAGGAACGAGCTCCTCTCGATCCGAATCGGCCTTGCGTCTCACTCTCACCGGCCGGGCAGCAGGCTGCTCGCCGCTCGAGGGCTCGGCAAGTCGCTCCCGCCTAGGCTCCGTTCTAGATCTCTTGCCCATCTCCGCGGCAGGGGAAGGATCTGCTTCATCATTCTCGACATCTATCTCGGCTTCATCCTCATCGACGGGCTCGACATCTGGTTCGTCTGGAGCCTCCGGGGCTGGAGGTTCGGGCTCTGGAGCCGACGCGCCAAGGGCCCGACGCAGCGCTGCCTCGGGCTCCTGAATCTCTCTCAACAGCTCACGACTCTCCCTACCCCACCCAGCCGGGCTGTCGCGTGCTTGAGTGAGGCGTTCTCGCGCCGTGTCGAGATTACGCAAGGCGGCCTCGATGTACCTGCGACCTTCGTGGTACGCGACCTCGCCTCTCAGAATCCCCATCTCGTCGCGCTGCGAGGACGTTGTAGTCGGCAGGCTCTCCGCCCTTCGAAGGTAGTAGATCCCTTGCTCCAATCTATCGGGCTGCTCTGGATCAATACGCTCTCGGGACCAACTAAGAAGCTGATTCACGAGCACACGATCCAGCTCCGTCCGCTCGTCGAAGCTGCGTCTTTGCTCGACATCCACTCCGGGAGGAATGCGGATGGGCTCGTACGCCGCGGCGTAGTCGGGATCATCTGGTTGGAATCGACGCTCACCAACAGGAAAGAAGATGCCTCGTTGGACTAGCAGCTGACCGCCCTCGGCAACCAAGAAGTAGCGACGAGCATTACGCTCGGAGAGCAGGTAGACGACACCCAATGCCAAGGCGGCAATCACTATCGAAACGACAACCGTCTTGATGACGCTGCCTACTCGGCCCTCGCCTCTCTGTTCCTCGTCATCGAGAATTTCATCGGTATCGTGGTCATTCATTGCTCACGGTTCCTTTGGCTGATGTGTCCTTCGATGGAGTGAATCGTGGATGACGCCCCGAATCACGTAGCCACCTCAATCCTGTTCCGTCCTGCCCTTTTGGCCGCGTAGAGCGCGGCGTCGGCTCTGGCAATCAGCGCCTTGGGCTCGGCGTCGGAGGGCCCCATTTCCGCCACCCCCACGCTCACCGTCAAATGCACCCGCACATCATTGCTCACCAACGGCTCGCCGGCCACTCTCTCCCGGAGCCGTTCAGCCACCTCACTACCTCCGGCAATGTTGGTCTGGGGAAAAATGAGCATGAACTCCTCACCCCCATACCGAACGACCAGATCGATCTCCCGCACCGTCTCCAGACAGCGATGCGCTAGAAGACGCAAAGCCGAATCACCCACCGTATGCCCAAATCTGTCGTTGATCGACTTGAAGTGATCGGCATCGACAATCGCCACGGTAAGAGGATCTCCGTATCGTCTATGACGCTCGAACTCCACGGGGAACTGCTCCGAAAGATACTGGCGGTTGTACACGCCCGTAAGAGAGTCGGTCACCGCCAACCGATACAGCCTGGCGTTCTCCACGTCCTTGACGACCGAGGCGGCAAGAAAAGCCAAGATCGACTCATCATTCTCATCGAAGGCTTCGGCTCGCTCACTGGTCACGGTCATCACGCCTATAGTTCCTTCGCGCCCCGTCAAGGGCACGCAGCAGAACCCGCGAATCGACCTGTCTTGGCCAGGCAGCCGCTTGAACCTAGGGTCGCTACTGGCATCAGGCAATCGGAGAGTACTGGATTTTGCCGCCGACCAACCCGCGAGCCCCTCGCCGACCCGAAAAGTGGCGCAGTCGACCTCGTGGCGTTCCAAACCGTGACTAGCGCGACAAAGCAGACTCTCTCGCCTCTCATCCAACAGCAGAACCGACGCCGAGTCCGCCGAGACCAGGCGGCAGGCCGCCTGTGCAATGACCGCAAGCACAGCCTCGAGATCGGCTCCCTCGTTGAGATGTCGGGTCACCTCGAAGAGGGTGGAAAGAACCTCTCTGTCCTTGCCGCTCGGATCTGCCACGCTACCCCTCTCTCATAGCTCCCACAAAAGGAAGATTCCTGTAACGCTCAGCATAATCTAGACCATACCCCACCACGAACTTGTCCGGGATGGTAAAGCCTATGTAATCGATTCGAGTGGCGTGCTGGACGCCAGCCGGCTTCTCTAGAAGGGAGCAAACCTTGATGCTCTTGGGGTGCCGGCTCTGCAGGTTCTCTAGCAGATACTTCATCGTGAGACCGGTATCTATTATATCCTCGACTATCAACAGATGGCGTCCCTCCACGGGCCGCGACAAATCCTGGGTTATGCGGACTACGCCGGACGACTTCGTCTCGGCCCCATAAGATGCAAGCCCGATGAAGTCGACGCTAAGCGGCAGATCGATCTCTCGAACCAGATCGGCTCCGAAGACGAAGGACCCCTTGAGGATCAGCAAGATCGTAAGATCCTTGCCTTTGTAGTCACGAGTGATTTCTCGACCAAGCTCAATGGTTCGAACTCGAATCTCTTCGGCTGAAATCAATGTTTCTATGTCTGTTGCGAGGGCCGGCAGGGACATGAAGGCTCCGTAGGTCTATTCCCGTTCTTATCTGTTCTCTTCAAACGAACGCGTTGTTCATCAGTTCGCCAAAACCGCCGCCGCCAGGGACTATGTACTGTCTATCGTCCAGTCCCCTTTCCTCGTCCCACCGATCCCCCGGGGTAGTGGAGAATATCTCGGGAGGGCTCATCCCACGATCGAGTCGAATGGCGAACACGACTACATCGGGATGCTCGGTTGTGATTCGTTTCAGGTACTCGGGTGTGACAATCAAGTTGGCGGCCACCATCTTTCGGGGCGTGCCCGGTACCTCGTCCTTGTATATTCGCAAAGCCTTGCAAATCGAGACGCCAGTAGCCCCCATGGGATCGGGGAAGAGCACGATGGCATCGTCAACGTCGCCCCCAATCTTGGACCCCATCACCGATACCCCGGTCACCTGGTCTTCATCGTCGACGACCCGGTTCATGATCATGTGATCCTGACGGACGAGGGTCGGATTCAGGACCCCGTTCAAAAGATCGAAGGCGACCTGGGAAGGCAGTGTCCCCGCCCTGGCGATGTTCACGCTGATTACCCGGCTCTCCGAATCAATGACCTCTCCATGAAACATCCCCCTGGGAGTCTGATCGATCATTCGAGTCGGAATACTGATGTTCTTCCTCGACAGCTCGGCATTCAGAATGACCTTGGTGAGATGTTGATAGAGAGCAACAACCAGGGTGTTGATTTCAGGCTGAATGGTGCCCTTGGCCGTCAGCCGACCAAGAAGACCCAAGTGGAATGGATCGGCAAGTATGTGAACATTGCTCCCATAGCGGTGCTTTATGCCTGGAATATCCATTGGCAAACGATCATAAGCGCGATCTCTCATACCAAGCTCTCTTCCTATTGATCCCCGCCCACAATCCTCGCACGGGCCGAGGTCTTGGGGGAGGCTTGCTCGAGCATTTCATCCGAGCTGGTCGAACCAGCGGAACCGCTCGACTCCAGAGCCAGCTCGGCTTGCCGATCGGGAGCCGCACCACTTGTCTCTTCAAGCCGAAAACAACCCCGGCAGCGAGCCTCATATGCCTCGCTGGCTCCTACCTCTATGCGGCCGGTCCCATCCCCTAGTCGCTGTGACCGTCCCGCCGGGTTGCCACACACCATGCAAATGGCGAGCTGCTTTGTCACATACTCCGCTACGGAGAGCAGCTGAGGAATCGGGTCGAATGGGGCTCCCCTATAGTCCTGATCCAACCCCGCCACTACGACGCGAACTCCACTATCGGCCAGCCCCTCGCATACCTCCACCACCTCGTTGCCGAAGAACTGCACCTCGTCGATGGCGACCACCTGAACTCCCTCTTGCAGCAAGGCGGGTATCTCGCCGGCGGTCTCCACGGGAATCGAGTCCACGGAGTGGCGACTGTGGGATACGATCTGGCGGGCATTATAGCGGTCGTCGATCGCCGGCTTGAAGATCTGCACGTGCTGCCGAGCAAGACGAGCCCGGTTGACCCGCCGGATGAGCTCCTCGGTCTTGCCGGAGAACATGGGACCGCAGATGACCTCTATCCAGCCAATGTCCTGTTGCAGTCTCTGCATGGCAGCGCTGTCGTCGCCGATCACCCCCCGGGTGTCAAGAGCCAGAGCCTCGAACGCGGATCAGCAGACTCGATCGCAAGTCGGAAACAAGCCGCGCCACCACGCCAACTCATCGTCCTTTGCGCGGCCCGCGCGGTTTGCCTCGACTTCCCTGCCTGGGGCGTCCCCCCTCCTTGATCGACCTTCGTCGACGTCTCCTCGGATCATAGCGTTCGTCAGTATCGGCAAAAAGCCCAACCGAGCGCTTCTTCAGCGCCCCCAAACGATCCCTAATCTCGGCTGCTCTTTCGAACTCCAGCCTCGATGCCGCCTCTTGCATCTCTCTTTCGAGATCGTTCATCAGCTCCCGCAGTCTCTCGTCCTCTGCCGCGTCGATCCAGATCTCCTCGTCACCAAACGCTGGCTCGGCGGCGAGCGCCCCTTCCTCATAGCCACCCTCCAGGGGAGAAAGATCGGTTATGGCCCGTCTCACGGTCTCCGGAGTGATGCCGTGTTGTTCGTTGTAGGCCCTTTGCTTCTCACGCCGGCGAGCCGTCTCATCGATGGCCTGCCTCATGGAAGGGGTGATCTTCTCCGCGTACATGATCACCCTGCCATTCACATTCCGAGCAGCTCTTCCGATTGTTTGGATGAGGCTAGTCGCGCTGCGAAGATACCCTTCCTTGTCCGCGTCGAGCACCGCCACCAAGGAGACCTCCGGAAGATCGAGCCCTTCACGCAGAAGGTTGATCCCCACGAGTACGTCGAACTCTCCGCGGCGAAGATCCCCAAGAATCTCGGAGCGTTCGATCGTCGCTATGTCGGCATGCAGGTATCTGACGCGAACCCCGGCTTCGGCGTAGTACTCGGTCAGATCCTCGGCCATGCGCTTCGTAAGCGTGGTTACGAGCACCCGCTCGTTACGCTCGGTTCGCGTCCTAATCTCATCCAAGAGATCGTCAACCTGCTCGGCGACCGGTCTAACCTCGACCTCGGGGTCCATGAGCCCCGTCGGACGGATCACCTGCTCCACTATCACGCCCTCGCTCTTGTCGAGCTCATAGGTGGCCGGGGTAGCCGAAACGAAGACCACCTGCTCTACCTTCTCTTCCCATTCCCGAAATGTGAGCGGACGGTTGTCCAGGGCCGATGGCAAGCGAAAGCCATAGTCCACCAGAGTCTGCTTGCGGGACCTATCACCCTTGTACATGGCCCCAATCTGGGGAACGGTCTGGTGAGACTCATCCACGAAAAGCAAGAACCCCTTGGGGAAGTACTCGATCAGGGTCGGGGGCGGCGCGCCGGGAGCGCGCCCAGACAGCCAGCGGGAGTAGTTCTCGATACCGGTACAAAAGCCCATCTGGGCAATCATCTCCAAATCGAAGGTGGTCCGCTGATCGAGGCGCTGAGCCTCCAGCAGCTTTCCTTGGGCCCGCAGCTCGGACAACCTGCATGCAAGCTCGTCCCGAATGCCCTTCAACGCCAGATCACGTCTCTCGGGAGCAGTTACATAGTGGGAACCGGGGAAGACGTGGACCTTGTCGAGCTTGGAGAGCACGGTTTGGCGAAGAGGATCGATCTCGAAGATCCCATCTATCTCCTCGCCAAAAAGCTCTATTCGGATTGCCCGATCCTCCTCATACATAGGAAAGACCTCGATAGTGTCGCCTCGAACCCGAAAGGTCCCCCGATGAAAGTCCATGTCGTTACGCGAATACTGGATGGCGACCAGATCTCGCATTATTCGGTTCCTAGAGATCTCCTGTCCCTGCTCGAGCCGCACGGCCATGCCGAAGTAGGCCTCGGCCGTACCCAATCCATATATGCAGGAGACCGATGACACGATGAGGACGTCGTTCCTGGTCAATAAGGCGTGCGTCGCTGCGTGCCGAAGTCGATCAATCTCGTCGTTAATTGCGGCGTCCTTCTCGATGTAGGTATCGGTGGAAGGAACGTAGGCTTCTGGCTGGTAGTAGTCGTAGTAGGAGACGAAGTAGTGAACAGCGTTGTTCGGGAAGAGCTCCTTCAGCTCTCCGTAGAGCTGCGCGGCCAGCGTCTTGTTATGCACCATGACGAGCGTTGGACGGTTCACTCTCTCCACGACCTGAGCCATGGTGAAGGTCTTGCCGGTTCCGGTAGCCCCAAGGAGCACCTGCCAACGTTCGCCGGCTTTCACTCCCCGAGTCAGCGCTTTGATGGCTTCCGGTTGGTCTCCCTTTGGAGACAGCTGGGTCTCAAGCTTGAAATCGGGCATCGAGAGATTCTGGGGCCGACCCTGGTCGGCCTTGCGATGAAGATATCTGCGGGGAAAGTCTGCTCCCGGCACACGAGATCCGCAACAAGACTTCGCGGCACCAACCCATCACCACTATGCCCCTCGTCTTGTGAACATAAAGACCAAGAGGCGCGACTCAACGCGAGAGGCCCGTCTCTCGGCTTACGTTGTCCACTCGGTGCCCTGTGGTGTGTCTTTAATGCTCACTCCCTTGGCGGCAAGCTCGTCACGAATGGCATCGGCTCGCGCAAAGTCGCGACTCTTGCGGGCCTCGTTCCTCTCCGCCAGCAGTCTGTCCACCTCGTCCGGATCGATGCCCTTCTGTGCGGTCTGCCGCGATTCATCGGCCTTTAGCCAGCTCTCCGGATTCTCCCCCAATAGGCCCAGCACCGCCGTCACATCGAGCAGTTCCTCTCGGGCTCTCCCTATGGACATTGCCAAGGCATTTCTGTCCTTCTTCTTGGCCGCCGCCATGTCACAAAGCTCATTGAGCAGGGTGAAGGCATCGGAAAGAGCCCCAAAAGCCCCCGCCGTATTGAAATCATCATCCATCGCCTCGACAAAGCCTCTCCGGATGGCCTCGATACGACTCTTTTCGAGCAAGGACTCGCCTGCCTTCTTCGCCACCGTCTCGCCCTCGTCGCGAAGGGATTTTAGGGTGCGCTCGGCCCTTTGAAGGGTCTCGTACTGATAACGGACTCGCCTTCTCGAATCGCTCAAGATCGCTTCGGCAAAGTTGATGGGCGATCTGTAATGGACCGATAGGAGCAGGTATCGAAGCACCTGGGGGTCATGGCGCTCCAAGACGTCACGAACGGTGAAGAAGTTGCCGAGAGACTTCGACATCTTCTCCTCGTCGACGTTGACGAAGCCGTTGTGCATCCAGTAGCGCGCAAAAGGCTTTTGGGTGACAGCCTCGGACTGGGCGATCTCGTTCTCGTGGTGCGGAAAGATGAGATCCGCACCGCCGGCGTGTATATCCAGAGTCTCCCCCAGGTACGCCATCGCCATTGCCGAGCACTCGATGTGCCAGCCCGGCCTGCCATCTCCCCAAGGACTACTCCATGCCGGCTCGCCGGGCTTGGCCGTCTTCCAGAGAGCAAAGTCCAAGGGGTCTCTCTTGTGCTCACCAGGGTCGACTCGGGCTCCCGAACGCAGCTTTTCGATCTGACGACCGGAGAGCTTGCCGTAACCCTTGAAGGACTTGACTGAGAAATAGACATCGCCCGCGGAGACGTAGGCCGCTCCAGACTCCACGAGGCGCTCTATGAGGGCTATTATCGCCTCCATGTGGTCGGTGACCTTGGGCGCAATCTCTGGCCTTTCCACACCGAGCCGGGCCATGTCCTCATCGAACTGCATGATGTTCGATGCCGCCAGATCCGTCGGATTACTACCTTCCTCGAGGGCCCGTTTGATAATCTTGTCGTCAACGTCGGTGTAGTTTCGGACATGCTTCACGTCCATGTCCTTGAATCGAAGATACCGAACGACAGTATCCCATACCACGTAACACCTGGCATGCCCCAGATGCGCCAGATCATAGACCGTAGGGCCGCACACATACATGCGGACACAATCCGGGTACACTGGAGCAAAAGGCTCTTTCTTCCTGGAGGCGGTGTTGAATACTCGAAGGCTCATGGAGTTTGGCGATATCTTCTAACATTCCATCGACTCGCCCGAAAGCCCAGATTCCCAGAAAC
>SKWY01000118.1 GCA_007128675.1 Deltaproteobacteria bacterium
AACAGGCGCACCTCCCTGCCACAAGGGGCTTCCATCCCTTGGAAGGCCTCAATCAACCAGGGCAAGCCCTTGGCTCGGCTTAGCTTGCCGGCGTAGACAACAGTGAGATGCTTTCCTCTCTCGCGATCGTTCTGTTCCTCCGAGCAGTGAAAGATATCCTTTCTATAGCCTGCTCCCACCTGAACGATCCGCTCTCTGCTCATTCCATAAAGAGCCGCGATTCTCTCCATGTGGTCAAAATGCAAGGCCAGGACACGGTCCACATCGGCACAGGCCGGGAGGACGTAAGGACGAAGACCAGACGCCAGATCCAACTGCCGAAGCTCTGTGCCATGGCACGTGGTCACCAAAGGAAGGTGCGGAAACACCATTCGAGCCAAGGCGGTCGCAAGCCAGAGATGGTGACTATGGATGAGGTTGGGTTCGAAGCCCTCGGTTGCCCGCGTCAGGGCATCCCGAAAGGCGAGGAGATACCCTTCGAGCATGGCAGGCGTGAAGCTCGAAAAGCACGTGCTCTCATAGGGCATCACATCGCTCATCCCGGCAACCGGGTACGGCAAATCTGGGGTGTCGAAGCGAACGGCGATGACATCGGCCTCCGACACCGGCTCAATTCTAGGAAGCTCCTCCTCTGCCGGCATCCCGACCACCACCCGCTGCTCGATCCCAATCTCGGTGCCGTGCCGCAACATGGCCTCGAGGTAGACACCGCTCCCGGTCTTTCCAGGTTGCTGGGAGAGCAGGTGGAGCACGTTCGGTCTTTGCCCGCCCTTCAGTCTCACAACACGCTGAGCGGCACGGCCCTCATACACTCGTAGTCGCCGTGACAGGCGACCCTCACCTTGTCGAAAGCCGTCAGCGGCGTCCGAGCCTCCGTCCCAGTCTACGATAGACAACCCAATACCTCGTACGTCCGAGCCACTCTGCCTGGACGCAGTGCGTCATCCCAATACATTTGAGGAATCCATTTTACGACAGATGCCATCCAGACCGAAAGATGAGGACGGGGCCCACACACCCTAGATAGAACACCCCGTTGAAGGTGAACTCGGCCGCAGGAAACCGAAAGCTCTTGTCCCGTAGTCATCCGCGACTCTACCGTCGTCTTTCCATGACGGAATGGACCGCGTATCCAAAAACCAGCCCCAGGAGAATAGGCCCGAAAGCGAACAATCCAAAAAGCACCAGCGGCAAAGCCGTCTCACCGATATCCTTGATGGCCCAAAAGAGGTGCTGGACGCCGCCTCGCACGATGATCACCACGATGACACTAGCTCCAATCGCAATGAGCACTAGGTCCAGCCGATGCCTCCAGACTGCTCTTTGCTTTGGAAGCGCCGCTATGATCTCATCTTCTTCGTCGGTCCACGCCTGCCAGCCAGCTTCGAGTGAAGCACGCCGTGTTCGCCGCACCAATACGTAGGCTATGAGAGCCGGGAAGATGGCAATCACAGCCGCCACCGTGTGACGTGCCGCTTCCACGTGTACGCTCTTCTCGGCGTAGCTACCCAGAGCGAACCAGACGCCGAAGTAAGCCAGTCCAAGCACCAAAAGGAACACCAAAATCGTAAACATCCCGAACAGGAGCCAAGGCTTGAAAGAAAAACGATGGTCCTGCCAGATGTGAGCGAACAGCCAAACGGCGGAGATTACGGCGCCTATCATCATCAGCACCTGCCCGCCCATTGCAAGCAGCAGGTAGATACCGAGAACAAATATGAACTCCGTCGTATGATCATGGCCATGCCGCACGTTCCGCAGCGACGCGGACATCTGCAGCATCATGTCTCGGGCGTGCATGAAGCCGCCGGAACCAGCTCCCATGCCCGCGTTTATAGCAAACCTGATTCAACCAAACAACAATGCTTCAATCAGCCTCTTTATTATTCTTCCATTCTAGGCCCACCCCGACAAGAGTCGAGCAACCGTTTCTCATGCTGGTCGACACGATCGGCCCACTCTCGTCGCGGAAGAACGATGTCGCTAGGATAAGCTGGAGAAAAGTTTCGCAGCTCCATCAAGGAGCAGATTGTAGCTTCAGTGGCACTCGACTCCTCGAAGTCCATTTTTCGGAATGCGCTTTCGAGCAAGCGACTGACGCGCTGCGATGCAAGACACCAGGCGGAGGCCGCCTCGCTGTGCTGCCAGAGGAGACGCTCTACAGTTTCTATGTTGCCCCCAAACCGTGCAAGTAGAGCATCATGCTCGTGGCGCCCCAATCCCGCTTCCAGTCTCTGCGCGACGCCCAGTACTTCGGCCGTCTCCTCGAGCCTTTCCAGCATGAGGGTCCGCATCTCAGAGGCTTCTCGTATCATTTGCTGGGCGAGCAGGCAGTCGAGAGCGTCACTCGTTGTTGGCGCAGAGGACGGACATGCCGTAGACAAACAAGAACAGATCAGCAGGAGAGCCGGCATCAAATGGGCTATTTGTCTATTCATATTGGTCTTTTCATTGGCTAGCTTTCGGCGTCTTTTTTACTCGCCGTAATCTTCTTGTGAGTCTAAAAACCTGATTGCAATAGAGCATTGTCGTTTAATGCCCGGGATGCTCGATGGACTAATCTCCGCCACGCAAAGCGATGCAACGTCGTCCTCGGCGGAATGAAGTGAGCAGAATGGCCCCAAGCAATAAGTATAGGCCCAACAGCCCCTCACCCGAGACGGGCGCACAGCCACAAGAGCCAATAACCGTTCCGCCATAACCTGGGTCAGGGTTGATGGGAGCTTCTGGATCCTCCGGGTCTTCGGGCTGCTCTGGGTCTTCGGGCTCCTCCGGGTCTGCGGGATCCACTGGGTCTTCGGGCTGCTCCGGGTCTGCGGGATCCACTGGGTCTTCGGGTTCCTCTGGGTCTTCGGGCTGCTCCGGGTCCTCGGGCTCCTCCGGGTCTTCGGGTTCCTCCGGGTCCTCGGGTTCCTCCGGGTCTTCGGGTTCCTCCGGGTCGCGTGGTTCGAACTGCAAGGTATCCTCGGCAGCCCAACCTGTGGCGCCGCCAAACGAGCACTTCCACCAATACCGGCCAGTAGCCAAGACACCAGCCATATGATGGTCTACCGCGTGTCCCTGCGCTCCCGCCGGTACCGAATGGAACGCGGCAAAGTTCTCGCCCGGACCAACACGAAGCTGTGTTCCACTCGGCGCCGCAACCGGATCTCCTCCTAGAAGCCCCGTCTGCGTCTCCATTGGAAGCATACGGACCATGACCTTCCCGTTGGCAACGGCGCGCTCCGATCCGTCGGATGGGATGTTCTTGATCTGACCATCGACCCAGAGGGCCGACGAGCCTCCACCATCGAGGTTCACCCCCTCCGTAGCACCGAGTTGGTCTCTGCTGAAGGTCCCCAACTCGGTCGCTGACATTCCCACGCTACCGCCTCTCCGCCCGTCTACCACGAAGAAGAACACGAAGGAGTCATTCGAGGCAATAGCTGTCCGGGGATGCCTTGTAGTGGCCCCGACGTTGTGGGAGTACGAATGAATGACGCCATCTCTCAGAAACCGAATATTTCCCCCAACGGCCCCATAGCTCTTGGTGAAGTCCAGGGAGGTATGGGAAGAGCAATCCGGCGTCAATGCGGTGACCTCTTGGGTAAAACGCACCTCGTCTCCAACTGACACCCGAGCCTGGAGCTCTGTGGCAACCGTGCCCATGGCCGAGATCACCACATGATCGAAGGGAATCGTCGTCGAGGCGCCAGAAGGCTTGATATCGACCACTATACCGGCCAGATACGCCGGCGATGGAAGAATCAGAAGCGGCTCTGGAAGCCGCACGAGTACTTCGACGGCATTTTGGCTTGGCGGCGTTGCGGTATCGTAATGATGTGTGTAGAGAACGAGTCCCGGCGACACCCGGTCACCGTTTATTCCATCTATTCGGTGTGTGCTTCCATCAGGATAACGAACAAAGTTCCTATCCGGTATGTGGCGCACGCACTCTCCCATGACGGCACGCCGGCCGAGGGCCCACGAAAAGCCGCTCTGTCCGAACTCTGGGTAACGAAGTACATACCAACCGCCTTGAATCTGCCCGCCTCGTGGAGCCGCTGGGTAATCAAAAAACGAACCATTGATTGCGACCACGACTTCTTGCCTACTTCCCCAAACCTCATCCCAAAAGCCTATGTTTTGCTCATATAGTCCCGCCATGCCAGAAACGGTCTGTGCTCCTCCCGTCAAGGTACCCTGAGACAAAGTACTATCAATGGTGACATCAGCTCGATCTCGAGCCATTCGCGTGACAAAAACCTCATTGGGGCCAGGCGCATCGAACTTTGCATACTCGATTCCAGGCACCACCTCTATCCACTGTGAGTGTGCCGTTTGCACAGCGAACAGGCTCGCCACAACCACGATGATACAAGAACGGGCACTAATAGTGCTCATTATCACTCTCCCACTGGATACGGCAGTTGTTCAGCCATCCCCCCAAGCGCCTCTATTTGTTATTTGTTGCTCTCGAAACGCATTTAGACCCATTTCAATCATCGAGCAAAGCTCGTTTCATTGGAACAGAACCCCAGCGAAGAAGCAAGGCAGTGGAAGCTGCTGCTCAAAGAATCCAATCTTCTTCGAGAACCTGCTTGCATTCCGAATGGAATGGCCAGTGCCGTATGGGAAAGACTAGCAAACAAGAGTTTCTTGAATTCTTGATCGGCAATCTGCGCTTCTAGTATCGCGGCGGTGACGCATGAGTGAGAACCTGAGGACCTAGCCTGCCTCTACATGCAGAAATCCCGCGGATTGACTAGACCCGTGCCGGGCTCTACCAAGCCTCCATCCGGATGGTTCCAGGGCCTATTGGGGTCGACGGGATCGTTTTGATAAATCTCGAGATGAATATGACAAGGGAAAGGATCGCCCGAATGATTTGTCCCGCCATTCAATCCAATTTGAGTGCCTCGGTCGACCTGCTGTCCTACTGAAACATGTACTGCATTGAGATGCGAGTTGTGTTGGTACCAACCTGGAGCGATTTCCACAACGACCGTGTGACCCCATGATCCCATCCCCGAAGTCCGCGCAGCTACTACCGTCCCAGGGTAGATGCTCTTGACGGGATGGTTACAGGGTTGACCACCAAAATCCAAACCCCGGTGCTGTGGATTGAAGGTACTGTCGCTCCAGAACTCCTGGGTCACACGCCACCCAAGCGACTCATAGTATTCAACTGGGGTAATGCAGTCGCCATCCGACAGGAAATCTGCCTCCCATAGCTGAGCGGCGCTTCCCGTATACTCCTGAAGGAATACGTTCCCTCCATTAGTGCCCGGATCGTCCGTTCCCATCACTCCGCCGGGCAGATGGGCGAGCTCGAACTTATAATAGTCACCCTCGACCTTCGATATGATCCATTCTTGATCAGTGGGAGCAACACTTCGCCAAAGCTGTATATTGTTGCCTACTTGGAGCTCGCCGGAGTCTTCGCGACAAACATCGAGCACACGGTTGGTGCCGAGGCTGCTCGACATCGCATATACCCTGAATCGGTCACCGCCGATGTTCTCGACGCGAAACCGCTGCGTATTGTGGGCGGTCGCATCCCACACCGTAACGTTCGTGCCGTCACGATCAGCGCGTTCATCCGTGCTCGCATAGAGGTTGAGAGCCTTTCCGCTTGCTTTTACATAGAAGAAATAGACGCCGTCCTGAAGAAGCTCGAGCGGTTCCGTGACGCATTCTCCGTCGACACATCCGTTATCGCAATACTCGGACGCAACCGCTGTACCTCCAATACAGTGATAGCGGGTGTCCGATGAACCTGCTCCCAACGCATCGCCACAATACCAGCCGTCTGATGGCGCCGAAGCACAGGTGTCGGGCGTCAGACACTCTCCACCTTGGCACCCATGAGCGCAGTACTCCGATGAAACTGTACTGCCTCCAACGCAGTGGTAACGAGTATCCGATGAACCCGCTCCCAGTGCATTGGCGCAGTACCAGCCGTCCGAAGGCGCACTCTCGCAGGGATCATCGGACAAACAGCTGCCCTCCTCGCACCCATGCGGGCAATCCTCGAAAGCAACGGAAATGCCACCAACACAATGATAGAGCCCATTCGATGAGCTATCTCCCAATGCATCCGCGCAGTACCAACCGTCAGCCGGCGCATTGTCGCAGGGATCCTCGGATGCCAAGCAATCACCCTGCTCGCAGCCATGAGGGCAATACTCGGAGGAGGCAGCGCTGCCTCCAACGCAGTGATAGCGCATGTTCGATGCACTGGCGCCCAATGCTTCGCCGCAGTACCAGCCGTCTTCGGATGCATTGTCGCACGGATCGTCCGATAGGCATTCGCCGGCACTGCAGCCAAGCTCGCAGACCTCTCGATGCGCCTCCTCGCCATTTTCGCAAACGACGAGCATGTCTTCCACGCAGAGCCGCGCGTGATCTAGGCCGTCGCAAGGGTCAGGCCCATCTATCGTTGTCTCCGCCTTGCCGACGCAGGCCGACACGCCGAAAAAGAGAGCCATGAGGACACCGAGCGCGCTGCCACCCAGCCGGCCATGTTTTGTGACAAAAGGAGCCAGTAACCTACCTACCCACGGCGCATACACTTGCCTCCAGCCTTGCCCACTAGTCTGTCCCATATCGTCACTAGAGTATCTGGCTCGTCTCGCATTGGTCAACTCGATGAGGAGGCCCCCAAACCGTCGGGCAGCATACGCCGCCCGCGAGCCGCGAGCCGACATCTCGCTGGCGCAGCCGCGCTGCTGCTCGCGCTAGATGCATATCGCTTTCCAGACGAAGTATCTCTTGCACCCAAAGCCGCGACCTGCTGAATTGAATCGCTCGGTTACCAGACCCATCGCCAGATCGGCCCGACGATCGACGGCGGCTCCAGGGGAAAGAGTGCTCGAAGCCGCCGAATGACGACCCTTGAGGGCTATGGGCGGAGCAGAGGACAATCTGCCGAAATAGCGAGCCTGTGAGCTATGATTCATTTCCGTTCGCAAGTAAGCTCTTCTAAGCGCCGAGGGACAGGTCAAGGAGGTCATTCGTGAGCGATAGAGCATTTCAAGACTACTACCCAGACGATGTGGCTTGCTGCTTCGGGTGTGGACGTCTGAACGAGGATGGGCACAGAATCAAGAGCTACTGGGATGGAGAAGAATCAGTGTGCACTTTCGTGCCTGCTCCTCATCACACGGCAATACCGGGTTACGTCTACGGCGGCTTGATCGCTTCTCTCATAGATTGTCATGGTACGGGAACCGCGGCGGCTGCTTCCTATCGCGCCGAGGGCAGAGAAATGGGCTCCGCCCCCGACCTACGATTCGTCACGGCTTCCTTGCATGTAGACTACAAGCGGCCAACGCCTCTAGGCCCTCCCATCGAACTTCGAGGCAGGGTCAAGGAACTGACGAATCGAAAGGTGATAGTCGAGGAAGATCTTTTTGTGGAGGGAAGGCTTTGCGCAACCGGAACGGTTGTTGCTGTTAGGATGCCAGATCACCTCCGCAAGGACACAGACAACGCCATTCACAACCCCAAATGAAACCGTCGATAGTTCTCTTTGTTGCTGCTCAATCGACATTGTTCGCGGCAAGGCACTCGGAGAACCACAACAAGCTGCTGATATGGGAATAGATAGAGACAACGGAGCCCCAAACGAGGAAGAGCCGACCAAGGACCTCGGGATCGGTCGCGATCTTCTTGTACAGGGGGACATTCCCGCCGCCATCAAGCATCTTTGCCGTGCATTCGAAGCGAGCACCGGCGACCCCGAAGCCATGAGCTGGTACGGACTTGCGCTAGCCAAAGGGGGAGTTGACAGGCTTCGGGGAGTAGTGCTCTGCGAGGCTGCTTTACGCAAGGCGGCACACAGACCCTTGCCAGAGCTTTATCACAACCTGGGACAGGCCTACCTCGTCGTCGAGTATCGAGCTCAAGCCGCTGATGTGCTTAGGCAAGGCGCATCACGATTTCCAGAGCACGAAGGGCTCATGCGAACACTAGTCGACATGGGTTTGCGCCGCAGACCTGTGCTGCCTTTTCTTTCCAGAAGAAATCCCGTGAACAAGTATCTGGGCCTGTTGCGACACCGCCTGCTAGCTCGCAGCCAGAAAGAATAGCAACGCGTATTGCATAGAAATAGTTTTATTAGCGTGGAATCATTACGGATTGTAAGCGACCAATGGGACCGGGACAGCCAAGTAGTCCCGCTACTTCGCAGTAGACTAAGCGCCGGGAGCCGGTTTCCGAGCCGTGTGGCGCGCCCACGCCAGTGCGGAGCCCACGGATCGGAGACCGGACTGCCGGTCGCTTCAGGAGGAGGGCAGCCCCAGGCGCACCAGGTAGAAGCTCCACGCAACGACGAAGCAGTACAGCCCAAAGCGAACCGGTAGA
>SKWY01000380.1 GCA_007128675.1 Deltaproteobacteria bacterium
AAGCTGATGGATACCTCCGATGAGTGGATTCGTCAGAGAACCGGCATCTTGGAACGAAGGTGGGTCCCCGAGGGTAAGGAAATAGGTGGAAGTGATCTTGCGAAGGTGGCTACTGAACGAGCTCTCGAGAAGGCAGAGATGTCCATCGAGAAGATCGATGCCATAATCTATGCGACCCTATCTCCCGATCATATGTTTCCTGGAACAGGCTGCTTCCTCCAGACGAAGCTCGGCTTGGAGGGAGTACCGGCACTTGATATTCGAAATCAGTGCTCCGGGTTCATATATGGGCTATCGATAGCCGACGCATGGATTCGTACGGGGACATACGAGAGAATCCTGCTTGTTGGAGCGGAGGTCCATTCCACGGGTCTCGATGTGACGACTAGAGGCCGGGACGTGGCGGTTCTGTTTGGTGATGCGGCCGCGGCGGTCATACTCGGGCCGACACAAGACGATGATCGTGGTTTGCTGTCCGCGAACCTGGGCGCCGATGGAAGGTATGCAAAGAAGCTTTGGATCGATGTTCCAGGCAGCATCTATCATCCACAGTGCGGCCCGGCACAGTTGGAGGAGGGAAGACAGTTTCCAAGCATGGAGGGCTCGAGGGTCTTCAAACAAGCGGTAGTCAAGATGCCTTGGGCTGTGAAGCGAGCGCTGGAGGACTGTGGACTCTGCACGGAGGACATAGACCTTCTGATTCCCCATCAGGCCAACCAAAGAATCAGCGAGATGGTGCAGCGCAGCTTGTCCCTGCGAGATGATCAGGTATTCAACAACATCGAACGTTATGGGAACACCACAGCCGCCACGATTCCCTTGGCCTTGGATGAGGCCGTGGAGCAGGGGAGACTGAAAAGGGGAGACCTGCTGGCCATGACCGCTTTTGGCGCGGGCTTCACCTGGGGTGCGGCGGTAGTTCGATTCTGATTCGCCCCCAAAGGCCAGGCATGCCGAAGCTGGGGAGCCAGGATTCGAACCTGGATAGTCGGCTTCAAAGGCCGATGTCCTGCCGTTAGACGACTCCCCAACAGGACTGCTCATGGTAGGTCAGTCAGGGGCTGGTATCAAGGAAACCTATTCCGCGTCTAGTTGTTACATTAATAAACCTAAGGTATATTACCTACAGAAAACAACTTTCTCACGAGGGAAGTGCGAACACCCCCTTCACAGGTTCGTCTCCCTGTGGCAAACAGACCTTCAATGAAAGGGGTAGTGGCCATCATCCCGATAGGGTCCGTTCAGAAAGCTTTCTGCCGTGAGGTTGGGCAGATTGTTTCGGACGTGCTCGATCGAGAGGTGGAGATCCTACCTGAAATGGCTCAGCCACAGTATGCCTTCAACCCAGAGCGGGGACAGTATCACTCCACCTCGATCGTTCGTCGAGTAGGCCAGGCAATCAACCGCAGGAAGCATTGCTTGGGGGTTGGAATAACCGAGGTCGATCTGTTCATGCCAGACCTGAACTTCGTGTTCGGGGAAGCCGATAGGCATGAGCGAGCCCTGGTCATTTCCCTTGCGCGGTTGATGCCTACCTATTACGGCAATGCTCCAGATCATGCCCGCATGATGCGACGAGCGGTAGCTGAGACACTACATGAGATTGGGCACGTTCTCTGTCTGACCCATTGCCAGAACGAGTCATGCGCGATGTTCTTCTCGAACACTCTCTCTGATACGGACCGAAAACGCAGCTCCTACTGCGATCCTTGTCGAGAACGAATCAGAAAGGAAGCGGATTTTTGAACTCGAGGGGAGATCAATCTGTTCTCAAGGAGTTGGAAGAGCTTCTGTCCAGGGACCCGCCTGGACGTGTATTCAGGATGGGTGAGTCGCTCCATATCCATCTTTCGGAGAGTACGTTCCTCATTGTCTCGCCGACATGGCTCGAGGTGACCATTTGTAAGCCACACGTCAGGATTGGTGAGCACGAGGATGAGGAAGCGACGATCAAGGCCATCATTACGGACTTTCGTTTGGGACTGGGGGCAAGATTGCTCGAAAGAGGTTGGAGAGAGGTCGACATCAGCACCACCGAAACCACGATGGCCGATAAGTCCACAGCCTCTCAGACTGTGACGGAGGTGGTATCTCGGATAGATATCGGTGACGCGAAAGCCGCCTTCGACGAGATCATGTGGCTGAAGAGTCGAGTCTAACGGGCCGAGTCTCCATGTGAGCCCCATCGCTCTTCGAAACCGAAGAGACGAGAGCCATGAGTTTCCAGGAAGGTCTACGTCTTTGTCATCTTTCGGACCCTCATGTTGGAGGAAGAAAAGGTGCTATTGCCGTGCTCGCTCATCTTTTGAGCGATGCCGTAGAGAGGGGCGCCTCGCACTTCCTGTTTACCGGTGATCTCGTGGAACGTCCCTACAAGAAGGACCTTCTTGCAATAGTCGATCTGCTGAAGAGCAGGGGACTATGGTCATCCCGTTGTTGCACGCTGCTACCTGGCAACCATGATGTCTCCGGGCTCGTGGACGATCCCGAGTTTGGAAGGACTACCGAGGATCGGGCCAAGGCGCTGAAGGCCTTTCTTCGGAGTACCGCTCATGTCAACAGGCCATACAGGGCAAGAGGCATTCCGTTGAGGCGTGGAGGTCCGATTTTGAAGAGACTGGGGCCTGTGAGTCTTCTTTGCTTCTCTAGCCCTTCCGTCGACCACTCAGTGGAAGGAGCTTTGACCGGCGAGGATCTCGAATACCTTCGAACGGTCTTCAAGAGACCCAAGAAGGGGCCCCGGCTTGTGGCGCTTCATCATCATCCATACTCGCTGCCCCCGGGGACTTCCAAGAAGCTTGGTCGCTTCATTCCTCCGGGTCTGTCTGGCGGCGGAAAACTGCTCGAAGCCTGCGTCGATAATGAGGTCGATCTCGTACTGCATGGACATCTACATACCTCGGGCCGTCCATTCGATCGGAAGTGGCGAGGCACTCGAATCAACTGCCAAGGAACGGCCCGCGGTGAGTTGAAGGACAACCGAAGAAGGTTTGGTTATGATCTCTACAATTTGTCAACGAGCGGATTGCGTCGGCGAAGGTATTTTTTCGATAGTGCCGCCGTGGTGGACAGCTGCATAGAAAGACTACTGAACGGGCAAGGCTGTCTTGGCGACAGATGAAAGCAGAGCTTGGGTACGAGACTTTGGTCGGGTTTGGCCCCGGCTAATCAGGGAAAGGCAGAGCCGGTACAAGAAGATGGATGCTTCCAACAAACGACCCGAGCGGCTCCTAAGCCTCGTCACCTTGCTTTTGAACTCTAGACGGCCGGTGAGCTTCGCCAAGATTCGAGGATTGATGCCCGAGTATGGCGTTGGCAGCGAGCAAACGGCTCTTCGAAAGTTCGAACGAGATAAGGCCTCGCTGGTGGAGGATCTCGGAATACCCATAAGGTACGTCGAGATCGATACGGAAGAAGAGGCCGATTCGTCCGGCTCATCCGGTGGTTACGTGCTCGACAAGCAGTCCTATTACCTCCCGAGCCTGTCTCTTTCATCGGACGAGCTGGTAGCTCTATATGTCGCTGGCGCGGCTTCACGGGCGATGGACGGCTTCCCCTGGGCAATCGAGGTCACAAGGGCGCTCGAGAAGATAAGGTTCGCTTCCTCCAACGGCGAGACGGAGGAGCTTTGTGACCTGCCTCTCGCCGTCAAACCGAGTCGAGAGAGGAACGAAAAGGCTGGTCGGACTCTGGCTCTCATAAGAGATGCGGTGGCAAGGAAGAAGCGGGTCCATCTTGCTTACCGGGGGCTTTGGAGAGACGAGCTGACTCATCGCGAGGTGGACCCTTTCGGCCTGTTCCTGCGCGATGGCTTGTGGTGCCTTCAGGCCTACTGCCACCTGCGAGACGAACAGAGAACCTTCGATATCGATCGGATCGAGTCCTTGAAGGTGAACCCCAACGCACCGAGAAAGCCGGACTTCGATCCGCCGGCCGATCTCGATCTGGCCGCCCTCGCTCGCTTGCGCCCGTGGAGCTATCCTGTCGGTGAACCCGTATTGGCCGTGGTCTTGCTCGAGCAGAGGTTGGCGTTCTTTGCGAAGTCCATGTTCGGGGAAGACGCAAAGGTCAGCTGGAAGCCCGATAAACGAGCCTTGGTCGAGGTCTCGGTTACGAATTCGGAGGCCTTCATCGAGCACGTCTTGGGGCTTCGTGATGGAGCTACATTGCTTGGTCCACCTGCTCTTCGTGATGAGCTTCTGGCTCGCCTGGACCAAATAGTTTCTTCTCTTCAACGCTCTTGAGCCGTCTTCAATGAAATCGTGAAAGAAGGTCCAATGAAGTCCCTGGATGCAACAGAACGCATTCGCCGTTTGCTGATCCTGATTCCCGAGGTCGTCCGTGCCAAGGACGGCGTGCACGTCTCGAAGCTTGCGGAGAAGCTCGGGGTCGAGGTGGAGGAGCTTCCAAGTTTCATTGAGCGATTGATGCTGGTGGGCAAACCTCCATTCAACCCGGATGATCTCATCGAGCTCTACATAGAGGACGAACGGGTCTTCGCCGCGCTTCATCAATCACTGAATAGACCTCCCCGCCTCACCCATGATGAGGCCCTGGCGCTTGCGGTTGGTGCCAAATACGTGCGTACCAGCGACGACGGAGGGCCGGCGGAGAGCAGCGCTCTAGAGTCGGCACTCGCCAAGCTCGAAGGGGCGATGACCGAGGAGGAGCTGGCTCGTTACAAAAGCATCGCTGAATGCATAGCCCTTGGCCAAGGCTCCATATCGAGGTCCGATGTTCGTTCCGTGCTTTGGAGCGCCTTGGAAAATGCGCAAGCGGTGGCCATGACCTACTACTCCGCCTACCGAGATGTGCTCACCGAGCGTGTAGTGGAACCTTATGGCATCTTGTCCCATAGCGGCTATTGGTACCTAGTGGCTGGACCGGATGGTCCAGAAGGATACAAACTCTATCGCTTCGATAGGATACGCCAGGCTAGGCCTACCGGAGAGGTCGGCGCGGTTCGGATGCCACTAGATCTCGACTTGGATAGCTTGGGGCCAGGAGGATTCAATCGTGGCCTCGGGTCGCAAGAAGCAAGACGCATTCGGCTGAAGAAGGGCAGAGCTAGGTTCGTCCTACGCCTTTTCGCCGACGAGCAGATAGAGATACTGGATGACGGGTCGGTGATAATCCACTTCGGCGAAGTCTTGGACGAGTGGCTTTCTTCTTTCGTCATGAGCCTGGGCGGCGACGCGAAGATTATTGGACCCGATTCCCTCCGACAGAAGGTTCTTGGTGATGCGCGGCGAACGCGGGCGCGATACAACGATACCTAACGGAGAACACGCGATTCTCCATTGATGCATCACGGGCGGACGGGATGCATCCGTTTCACTGCTCGCCTCCCAACGCCAGTCGTGAAAACACTCTCACCGCTTGTGATCCGGCCCTCCGGCGAGGCAGCGCGTTCTCCACGGATTATCGCTCAATTGTCGGATTTCTTCTTGGCGGAGCGTTTTGAAGCGACGACTTGCTTCAGATCGCGCCTTAGTCGAAATACTTCCTTTTCGAGCAAGGCGACTCTCTCTGTCAGCTTATGATGAAGAACCGCGATGTTTTGAAACTCGGCGAAAGCGATCTTGTCCTTCAGGGCCTCCGGATCGTCGGCGTCTAGATCGTCTAGGGCCGCTGAAGAACCCTGCATCGGAGGTGGAGCGGCTCGGGAAGCCTTCTTGCGGCCCGCCTCGCGAGGTGGGGACGAAATGGGTGGAGGAGCAGAGGGCTTCTCCTTCTTGGTGGGCTTGGCAGGTTCACTGCTGGGAATATTGCCGGATTTCAAATCGGACTTGAGACTGTTGAAGACCTCCACCGTGATCAATCGAAGGGTCTCGAGGACGCCTTTCTCCTCGGTTGCGATGGCCTCCATGCTCTTGGCACTCCGGTCGTTCAGGGCACGTTCGAGAGCGGCCGTCGGGAGCACCTCGGGCAGATCCCTTTTGTTCCACTGGAGGACGAGAGGGATCTTGTCGTAATCGAGGTTGTTGGCCTGGAGATTCTTCTTCAGGTCGCGAAGCGACTCGATGTTCTCCGAGAGCTTGTCCTTGCCGCTATCCGCAACGAAGACGACACCATCGGCTCCCTGGAGCACGAGACGGCGAGTTTCGCTGTAATAGATCTGACCAGGAACGGTGAACGCCCTGACGGTGAAGGTGAGCCCGGCTATCTTCCCCAGGTTCAGGGGCAACAAATCGAAGTAGATGGTGCGGTCGCTCTCGGTTGCAATGGATACGAGCTTGCCCCGCATCTCGTCCTTCATCTTCTCGTGAACGACCTGCAGGTTCGTCGTCTTTCCGCACATGCCAGGCCCGTAGTAGACGATCTTTGCCGTAAGCTCACGGTCCTTGAAGTTATACGTTGGCACCTGTTGTTCCTTGCTTCGTCTGGGGAAAGGCAGACTACATTCTTTGGGCCATTTGTCTAGCCGAGGAAGTGTAGTCGCCTACCTACCGCATGCCAAAGCTCAAGGCTAGTTAGAATCCCTTATTGGTCTTCACGAGCGATTACCCCTTCTTGACGGGGCCGATTGTCGAGGGGATCCACCTTCGCGGTCAAGTGCCCCTCCGCTCAATCGACGTCGGCCCTCGTCATCGATGAGGCAACAGTTGGTAGGGATAATCTTCCACTGTCGAGCGGTGATGCAAGAAGATGATTGCCCTAGCGAGCCAACCATCTTCATCCCCCTAGCTGCCTGCTCGCTCCAGTGCGGCGGGGGCGCCGGTTGCCGACTGTCCCTGAATGAAGCGCTCTGCTTCTTCCACGTCGAGTCGGCTGCCGATGATGAGCGGTACCCGGTGGTGAAGCTTCTTGGGGACGACATCGCGGATGGCGGTCCAACCTGTCGAGGCGGCCCCGCCGGCTTGCTCGCAGATATAGGCGAGTGGAGCAGCTTCGAAGAGAAGGCGTAGCTTGCCCTCGGGCTTTCTCTTGTCGGCGGGATAGAGGAAGATGCCCCCATCGAGCAGGTTTCTGTGAAAATCGGCGACCAAGGAGCCGATGTATCGACCGGAGTAGGGCTTGCCCGCGGCGTTGTCCTCGCTCTTCAGGTAGGTGATGTAACGCCGCGCGCCTTCATGGTTCCAGCGATACGCGTTGCCCTCGTTGCAGGAGTAGATCTTGGCGCGATCCGGCGTCTTGATGTCCCGATGAGATAGGAGGAACTCGCCTATCGAGGGATCCAGTGTGAATGCATGGACGCCGCGTCCGCTGCTGTAGACGAAGATCGTCGAGGAGCCGTAGATGACATAGCCGGCTCCCACTATCTCACTTCCAGGCTGGAGGACGTCCTCTTCGGTGCACTCATCCGGATGATGCCTCGTCTTCCAGATCCCAAAGATCGTGCCGATTGCGGCGTTGACATCGATGTTGCTGCTGCCATCCAGAGGGTCGAAGCAGACGATATAGCGTCCTCTCTCCAGATCGGAGGGTACCTGGAGAAAGCTTGGGTGCTCCTCGCTCGCCATCCCGCATACCTGCCCGCATCGGGCCATCACCCTCGTGAGTAGGTTGTGCGCGTAGATGTCTAGCTTGGTCACCCGCTCTCCCTGGACGTTGGTGTCCCCGGTGAGGCCGAGTATGTCTATGAGGCCCGCGCGGCGCACCTCTCGGCTGATGATCTTTCCAGCGATGCCGATTGAAGAGAGCAGCGCCGAGAAAGCGCCACTTGCTCCCGGCACTTCCTTCTGGCTGTCAATGATGTGGTTCTCGAGGGTGACGATGCGCTCGCCACCTTCCATCGCCGATAGTGTCTGACTGCTCATCTCTTCTCCTCCTGGGTCCCCGGCCAGGGATCGATAGGGTTCACTTCATGCTCCCTTGCTGGAGAACGAGTCGTCGGCCCCAAGATCTCCATTCTGTGCTCCAGCAGGGAATAAGACAAAGCCTAGGGCACGCTTCCCAACGGGGCAAACCCTTCCAAGAACCATCTGATGATGCAAACCGAGAGTACACCCGCTATTCTATCGCTCTTTGAAGAAAAGGAGCGAAACCACATGTTGCAAGCAGGCTTGGCGGAAAAGGACCTTCGAGGCATGACAATCCCATCGATTCTGGCACTGGTGGGTTTGGTGGGCGTACTCTCGTCTTCTGGATGTCGTCCTCCATCCGCCGGTGCGACGGAGGCCGGCGAGCGGGAGGACGTGGCCGAGGATGTGACCGAAGAGACCTCCACGAAAGAGGCCCCGTCCTCGGGGCAGCCGGAAGAGAAAGCAAAGGAAGCCTCGGCGGAGGGTGAGAGCGAGCTTCCGGTCGAGCCTCCTCCTCCTCATCCGGACTGGAAGCGGGAGCTTG